>CAZWSD010000602.1:0-2107 GCA_964636535.1 uncultured Acidobacterium sp.
CGGTGGAGGCCATGCGGGCCGGTGCGCACGATTATCTGATCAAGCCGTTTTCACTGGAGGAGCTGAGCACGGTGCTGGAGCGGCTGGCACGGCACCACACCATGGATGCGGCGAGCCGCGGGCTGCGCGAGAAGCTGCGGATGCAGGGCGGAGTGGCAAATATTGTGGGCCAGAGTCCAGAGATGGAGAAGCTGTACCGGATTTTGTCGAAGGTGGCGCAAACGACGCACCCGGTGCTGATATTGGGAGAGAGTGGCACGGGCAAGGAGTTGGTGGCGAGAGCGATCCACGCGAACGGGATGTATGCGAACAAGCCGTTTCTGCCGGTGGACTGCAGCTCGATTGTTCCGACGCTGATGGAGAGCGAGTTGTTCGGGCATGTGAAGGGGGCGTTTACCGGAGCGACGCGGACGCGCGACGGGCTGCTGGTGGCAGCCGAAGGCGGGACGGTGTTTCTGGATGAGATTGGCGAGATGCCTCTCGAATTGCAGGCAAAGCTGCTGCGGGCGCTGCAGGAGAAGGAGGTGCGTCCGGTGGGGGCGACGCACCAGGTGAAGATCAATGTGCGGGTGCTGGCGGCAACCAACCGCAATCTGGTGGAGATGGTGGAGCAGGGGAAGTTCCGGCGGGATTTGTATTATCGGCTGAACGTGGTGAAGCTGGTGCTGCCGCCGCTACGGGAGCGGCGGGAGGATGTTCCGCTGCTGGCGGCGCATTTTCTGGATCGGATCGGGCGGGAGTATGGGAAGAAGTTCCGGCTGAGCGCCGAGGCCCTGGCGATGATTGCGGAGTATCCGTGGCCTGGCAATGTGCGAGAGCTGCTGAATGCCATGGACCGGGCGTGTTCGTTCTGCTCGGGCGAGATGGTGCAGGGCGGGGATATGCCGAGCCCGGTGAAGGACTACTATCTGCAATCGGGGGCGGCGGCGCGGCGGCGGCACAAGGCACGCGCGGATGCCCCGGTGGAAACCGCGGAGGTGCTGTCGCTGGCCGAGATCGAAAAGCGGGCGATTCTGATGACGCTGGACAAGGTGAACGGTGACAAGCTGCTGGCGGCGCGGCTGCTGGACATCGGCAAGACGACGCTCTACCGCAAGCTGAAGGAATACGGGATGGCGGAACGTAGCGGAGGAGATACGCTATGAGCCGGGCGCTAATGATTACGGCGGCAGACGGATTGGAGGGGTGCATCGCGGAGTTGCGCGGTGGGCTTCATCTGGATGTGGATGTGGTGGCGTCGCGAAGGGCGGCGATCCAGGCGCTGACGCGGCGGGAGTTTGCGGTGGTGATCCTGGACCAGGCGGTGGCGGAGTCGGACCCGGAGGGCGCGGACCTGGTGTGGAAGCAATCCGGGCTGGCGGTGCCGGTGCAGGTGAACTTTGCATTGTCGAGCCCGGCGCGGGTGGTGCGTGAGGCGCGGTCGGCATTGCAGCGGCGCGAGCAGGAGATGGCGCTGTCACTGCGGGCGGCGGCGGCGGCGGTGGACGGCGAGGTGAAGAACGCCGTGACGGCGATGCTGCTGGAGTCGCAACTGGCGCTGCGGGGCGAGGATTTGACGCCGGCGGCGCGAGAGAGGCTGACTACCGTGGCGCAACTGGCCGAAGGGCTGCGACGGAAGCTGGAGACGGCAGAGGCTTGAGCAGGCGGGCGCGATCTTGGCTCGGGTGAAGAGCTTTGGGCAAGGGGATGATATTACGGTTGTGGGTGCTTGGTTTGCCGGGGCCTGAGGTGGTTGGCCGCCACAACCCCACCCAAGCGGAGCCTGGGTGGGCCACCACGGAGCCTGGATTGGTCAGCCGGGGCATTTTGGGGAGTTCGGGCGGTTAGAGGTTGATGGCTTTCATGCCTTGTTCGTGGTAGCGGGTTCCGGCGGTGGCATTGGCGGGGAAGGCATGGTTGATGCGATTGAGGGATTCGGGTGTGAGTTGGAGGTTGGTTGCGCCGAGGTTTTCTTCGAGATACTTCAGGCGTTTGGTGCCGGGGATGGGGACGATGTCTTCGCCCTGGGCGAGGACCCAGGCGAGGGCGAGCTGGGCGGGGGTGCAGCCGAGTTCGCGGGCGATGGTGTTTACGGTTTCGGCGAGGTTGAGGTTGCGGGTGAAGTTTT
>CAZWSD010000603.1:0-2100 GCA_964636535.1 uncultured Acidobacterium sp.
GCCAGCACCGTCCCCGCAATCGGCTTCAGTATCGTCAGAATCGCCGCCACAATCGCCAGCACCCGCCCCCATGGCTTCCGCTGCATAAGCGCAATCCCCGTCACCGCGCTCAAAATCACCCGCAGACCAACAACCACCACGATCACCGGCGCCAACCACGCCATATGACCGCCCCAGAATGGAAAGAACATCATGCGCGTAGGCCCGGGCCAGCCCCAGTGGTTCGACGCCCCCGTTAGAATCGCCACCGCTATCATCCCCTGCACCACCGACCATCCCGCAAACACCACCCACAATACCCCCAGCGCCTGAATATGCCGGTGCACCCGCGTATAAAACACCGGAACCGGCGCCACCCCCGCAGGCCTCCCACACCGCGGACATACGACTGCCCCCGAAACCAATTGCTGACCGCAAGCTGTGCAGTACATAATCCGCCTCCTGACCACTCTTCTACGCACTCACGCCCCAACCGGTTCCAATCGCCCCCGCAAGGCTCCCGCTTGCCGGTACCCCGCATCATTTCCCTCAATCTCCGGGGCCGGTCTCCTAACTCTCCGTCCCGTCTCCCGTGGCCTCCGATCCGCCCCTTTGCTCCGATCCCCACTCCCGCGCCCCCAGCCAGCTCTCCAGGATCAGCACCGCCGCCACCTGGTCCACCATCTCCTTGTGCTCGCTCCCTGCTCGTCCCGCCGCATGCAAATGCCGATGCGCCTCGGTCGTCGTCAGCCGTTCATCCCACATATGCACCGGCAATCCAGACTCCTGCCGCAGCCACTCCGCGAATACCTGCGCCTTCATCGCCTGGGGGCTCACGTCTCCAGACATATACAGCGGATTCCCCACCACAATCTCCCCGCAACCATACTTCCGCAGCAGCCGCACCAACCGCTTCATGTCCTGCTTACGGTTCGTCCGCACCAGCGTCAGCACCGGCTGCGCACGCTTGCCGGCCTCGTCGCTCACCGCCACGCCCACCCGCCGGTCGCCCACGTCCAGACCCATTACCCGCGAGCCGGTCTCCCTCGCTCCTTTTGCCTCTCGATTTCCCTCCGCCATGCCTGCCAGTTTAGTGCCATACCTGCCCCTACCCGCAATCCCTCCAAAACTTCCTCGTAAATCCCCAATTTCCCCCACTTGCCGCACCTTACCCCCCTCGTTTTGAATCAAACTAACAAAACGAATGCCGGGTTTGTCATTTGCGCAAATATCTCTTCCTCCTGCTGACATTGGCGTTGATCCTTGCCGCGGCCTACGGCGCCTACGTCGTGGAGGCCCCCTTTGGCCCCGGCTCCGCCACCATCGTCAAGATCCCCTCCGGCGCCACCACCCGCGACATCGCCAACACCCTCCAACAAAAGCGCATCATACGCAGCTCTTTCGCCTTTCTCCTCCTCCACTACCTGCAGGGAGGATCCCTCGAAGCCGGCGTCTATCGCTTTGAGAAACCCGCAAATTTGCCCTACGTCCTCACCCAGTTGCGCCGCGGCAACGTCTACACCGTCAGTGTCACCATCCCGGAGGGCGACAACATGTTCGACATCGCCGATCGCCTCGCCGCCGCCCACATCACCACCAAAACCGCTTTCCTCCATGTCGCCGAGCACGACACCGCGCTCATCACCGACCTCGATCCTTACGCGCCCACCCTCGAAGGCTATCTCTTTCCCGACACCTACAAATTCACCCCCGGCACCCCCGCCAAAGAGATTGCCGAAACCATGGTCCACCAGTTCCGCGTCGAAGCCGCCAGCCTCGGCTTCGGCTCACCGGCCGGCTCCGCTGCAAGCCACGGCACCACACCAAAACCCGACGCCTCCACTCCGGGCGCCCCGCCCAACCTCCACCAGATCGTCACCATCGCCTCACTTATCCAGCGCGAAACACCCATCCCCAGCGAACGGCCTCTCGTCGCCAGCGTCTTCTATAATCGTCTAAAGATAGATATGCCACTGATGACCGACCCGTCGGTCATTTACGCTGCGATCCTCCAGCATAACTATCGTGGCGTCATTTATGAGTCGGACCTCAAGTCCAACTCGCCCTACAACACTTACACCCACGTGGGACTTCCGCCAGGACCCATCTGTAACCCCGGCC
>CAZWSD010000604.1:0-2096 GCA_964636535.1 uncultured Acidobacterium sp.
CTGGCCGGGGATGGCCTCGCCTTCCAGGATGACGACGTTGCTGGGGCGGCTCACGGCGAAATACGGCTCTGCGGAAATCATGATGCCGAAGGACTGCAGATTTGTGGCGGCGGTGAGGTTGGCGCGACCCTTGGAGTCGGGAAGGATTTCACCCAGGTTGACGGTGCGGCCGGCGGGGGTGACGGCCCAGAGTACGTAGGTGAGGTATTCGGGGCCGAAGCTATAGGCGGGGATGAGGCCGTTCATTCTGAGGTGGAGTGTGATCTGGCCGTTACGGGGGCGAATCTGCACTTGGCCGGCAACGCCCGGGAGCTTCCCGGTGCTGGCGAGGGCGATTTTCGCTTTTTGCCCGTCGATGTAGCTCATGGCCGGGATCTGCCAATGAACGAGCGCGGCCTTATAGAGCGGAATGCGGCTGCCTGTATCGCTGCTTGTCTGGTTGTCCCGGGACTGCTGGGATAATGTTGACGAAGCAGAGAGCAGGGGCGTGAGGCTGCTGATGGGCAGCGCGCCTGCCAAGGGAGCAGTTGTGGTTGCGAGCAGGGCGGAAACCACGAAAGCGGCCGGGGAAATTCGCATCGTTCTTTTGACTCCTTCGCCCGCGACGGGCGCGGTGCAGAGCTGGCGAGGTTGGTACACGATGAAATTGCATCGTCTACAGTTCTATTTTCCATGAGACGCCTGAATGGATGCGACGGCAACTGCGCTCGATGGAGAATTTTGAGGAGGGATGGGGCGGGTTGGAGTTTTTGCGATCCGGAGGGGGGTGGAGAGGGCGTCAGGAAACGGGCCTCACCAACTCATGCGCTATGGCGAAGAGGGCCAGTTCCAGGCGGGTGGAGACGCCGGTCTTATCAAAGATGTTGGAGATGTGCCGTTTGACGGTTTCCTGGCTGATGTTGAATTGGCTGGCAATGTCGCGATTGCTGCAGCCCTCGACGATGCAGGTGACGACCTCCATTTCGCGCGGCGTGAGGCGGTAGATTTCGCGCTTTGGCGCGGCGCCCCCCTGTTTGAGTTCCTCGATGAGGGGGGCGGGGTTGGGGACGGATTTGCCGTTGATCCAGTAGGAGCCGGCAGCCACGGCCTTGATGGCGTCAATCATGTGATCGGTGAGGGAGTTCTTAAGAACGATTCCGCGCGCGCCGTTCTGGAGGGCCTCGATGATTTGCGGCGTTGTGATGGAGGCGGTGAATAGAATGACTTTGACGGCGGGCGCGTGCGCCGAGATCCGCTGCAAGACCTGTAGCCCTGAGAGCCTGGACATAGCGATGTCGACGAGTAGGACATCCGGGGTGAGATGGGTTGCGAGCTCCAGCGCAGTGTTGCCGTCGCCCGCCTCGCCCACGATCTGGATGAGGGGTTCGCTGTAGAGCATATTGCGTACGCCGACGCGGACGACCGGATGATCGTCGGCAATGAGCACCCGAACCCAGGAGACCTGGGGCCAGCGGGTGGTTTGAGGGGAACCGTCTTTCGGTTGAGCGTTCATAGCTGCTCTCAGTCAGATAGATGTAGGGGAAGAGCCTGGCTAACGGAAATATTTCGGCGGATGAAGCCAGAAGTGTGAATCGAAACCGGGGCACCAGGCGAGATCGGCGGCGTAGAGCGAATTCATGGAAAGGGCTTCATACACTCCGGCTTGAGGTGGCCGCAGGCGGTGCATGACTGGAGCAATTCTGGCACGGATGCCCGGCGCAGGCTATAAGATTTTTGTGAATTCGGGGCGAATTTTCGGCGAATCCCGGTTACCGAAGATGGGGGGCTGAGTGGTCCGGAAGGCCGCCGGAAACGGTATTTAGCGAAGCGCCTGATCGATTTCATTGAGCCAATCCGGGGACTTGAGAATTTCGCGGGGGCGAGGGCCGTCGGCGGGGCCGACAATGCCGTCGCGCTCCATCATGTCAATGAGATGGGCGGCGCGGCCATATCCAATGCGGAGGCGGCGCTGCAGGAGCGAAGTGGAGGCTTTGCCGAATTCGAGGACGAGGCGGACTGCATCCTGGAAAAGCTCGTCGTTGTCATCGTCGGCGGAGTCGGTGGAGTCGAGGTCGCGGCCACGGTCGTCCTTGGGAGCGTCGAGGAAGCCTTCGGCG
>CAZWSD010000605.1:0-2092 GCA_964636535.1 uncultured Acidobacterium sp.
CATCCGCCTCCCAAATCTCCCCATCTTCATCTCAGTCTCTCCTTGGAAATTTGCGTCTGCTAAGTGGCGCAGTTACCCGCGGGCGCGCCGGGCCGGTCCGCTCATGCTCCGAGTAAATGGATTTACTCAAGCGCGCGAAGTATAGGCATCGCGGGAAATGGATGTCAAGTGAATCAGCCCGGAAAGCCCATCCGCCGGCAGGTTACGCGCCTCCACTTACACCAGCGCTCGATTAGCTCAGTATCAGAACCTCTTCTCCGGTATCTACTTAGCAGCCGCTCACGCCCATCGTGCGCCCGGATAACCTGTCACATTGCTGCTCACAAAAATAAAAGACCCGGGCACCCGGCCCGGGTCGCATTGCGGCTCTCAGCTTCTCAATTCCCGGCCGTGGCGATTGCGTAGTACCCCTTGCGCGCGTCAATCTTCAAACCCTTGCGGTCGCAGTGGATCCTCACCTTCCTGAACGTCCCATCCTGTTTCTTGTCCGTCGGCGTGTAGCTCACAAAGTATTGCGTCCTCAACTCCTGCGCAATCTCCCGGAACGCCTCATCCAGCTTCCGTCCATTGTTGCCCACATCGATCACCCGCCCGCCGGTCGCCTCCGTCAGCCGCTGCATCTGGGCCGCGCCCGTATAACCGAACGTATAGCCGTTGTAAAAGCTCCGGTCCGCGATCAGAATCACGTAAACAATCGCATTCGCCTTGATCGCGTCCGCAATCGCTGTCCCCGGCCTCGTCACGCTTCCAAAATCTTCCCCGTCCGTCAGCAGAATCAGCGCCTTCCGCCCCGGCTGCAATCGCAGCTTGTCGTTCGAGGTCTCCGCCACTGCGTCATACAGCACCGTCCCCTTCGGCGTTCCCACCGTCGGAACCGTCCCCTGCCCCAGCCCGGGAATTCCCACCGAGCCGCCACCACCGGCCGTATTGATCTGCGCGCTTTTCAGCGCGTCATCCAGCAGCGTCAGGTTGTTCGTAAAGTCCTGCCGCAGCCTCACCCCCACATCAAACGTCACCACAAATGCACGGTCCTTCGGTCGCAGCACATCCCGCAAAAAACGCTCCGCCGACTGCTTCTCCAGCGGAAGCACATCCTCCTGGCTCCCGCTCGTGTCCAACAGGATCCCCAGCGTCAGCGGCTGGTTCGCATTGGCCGTCCAGTGCGTGATGGTCTGCGGCACCCCATCCTCGTCCAGCTTGCAGTCTTCCCGCGTCAGGTCATCCACCAGGCCGTGGTGCCGATTGAAGGCCGTGAAATAAAAATTCACAAGCTCCACGTTTACCTTCAACTTGGGAACCTTCATCTGCACCACTTGGTTCGACGTATCCGGCGCGTTGCTCACCGGCGGTGCATCCGGAGACGGCAGCACCTGCGCCCCAGCCGGAGGAGTCATGCCCGCAACCCCCAGGCAAACCCCCAGTAACGCGGGCAAAACACGGTACTTCCACAGATTCATATACAAATCCCTTGGTCGATCCTGCCTGTCTCGACGGACGCGGTCGCTCTGCCGGAACCCGTTGCCGCAACCCCGGGCCGCAACCCCTCATCTGTTAATCTGAGAATACGCCCACGATGGGCTAAATGCAGTGGTGCGGCATGCTCTGTCCTTTCAAATTGTGCAATGCCGTACGGGGGTTATTGGGTGAAGCAAGGCGCCTTTGGCATCTTTATATCGCTGGTCCTTCTCTTGGGCTCGGCATCTGCACAGCAGCAGCCCGTTCCGAACGCGCCTGTGCCACAACCAGCGACTAGCTCCAGCCAGTCCGGCAACCTTAACCAGCTCACAAGTCAAATGGCTCCCGGCAAGGACACGCCGCCGATGCCCCCGCAGAACACTCCGTCCACCGCTCCCGGATCGAAGACTCAGGCCGACGCCGCCAGCCAGCCCCAGCAGACCCCTCCCGAAACGCCCATCAACGGCAGCCATCCCTATATCCTGCGCGTCCCCGTCACTGACGTCGTCGTTCCCGTCACCGTCCTCGACAAGCACGGCCACTCCGTCGCCGGCCTCACCTGGCGCCAGTTCCGTGTCTACGAGGACGGCGTCCGCCAGCCCATCGCTTTCTTCACCAGCTCCGCCTACGCCATGTC
>CAZWSD010000606.1:0-2091 GCA_964636535.1 uncultured Acidobacterium sp.
TCTTTGTACTTGTATCCATGGCGCCACTCCCCACAAGCCCTCTGCGCCTCCACCGCCATCCCCTCTCGGAGCCAGCCGCTCAGCCAGTCCAACCGCCCGGTTCGCCGGAAATCCCCTCGCCCGCTCCTCACAGATTGTTGCTGCCGCCCGTCTGCGGTCGGTGAAGCGTCGGCGGAACGCTCTCGCCGCCCGTACTCACCTTGCGCAGGGAAGGCTTCTGGTTCCCCGGCGGCGCATGCAGCTTCCGCCGATTCTCGATGCGCGCCAGCCTCGCCTTCACCCTCTCAAACGCTGACGTGTCCTCGATGTACGCGCGCCGCGGCGGCAGAATATGCGCAATTTCCTTTTCGGCCGCCAGCACGCGATCCGGCGTCATCGGATGCGTCGAAAACACCCGCGTGAATAAGTTCGGCCTCTGCTTCTGCAGCGCCTCGATCTTCTCAAAAAATGAAATCATCGCCGTCGGATCGTACCCCGTCTTATACAGGTACTGGATCCCCAGGTAATCCGCCTGCGCCTCATACTGACGCGAGAACTTCAAAAATGCCATTGGAATCGCAAGGTTTGAAGCCTCATATATTCCATACCCTGTCCACCCGCCCAGAAAAATCAGCGGAATGCTCCCCAGTTGCGCCATATGCATGCGCGTAAGCTGCCGCGCGGCGTGATGCGCGGCCACGTGCGCAATCTCGTGCGCCATCACCGCCGCCAGCTCCGCCTCATCATCGGCTGCCAGTATCAGTCCCGAATTCACATACACAAACCCGCCCGGCAGCGAAAACGCGTTGATCTGGTTCGAGTCGATTACCTTGAACGAAAACGGCACCTTCGCATCCGAATTCTTCACCAGGTTCTGACCAATCCGGTTCACATACTCATCCACCACCGGATCCGTAATAAAGTGCGTGCTCTTGTCTATCTCCCGCGCGTAAGCCGCCCCCATCGCAATCTGCTGCCGATTGCTGTACCAGTCGTCAAAGCCCCGCCCCCCAATATCGCGCCGTCCAACCGCGTTTACATCCCGGATGCTCCCAGGCTTCACCCCCGGCATCACTCCATTCGGCCCCGGCTTCACGCCTTCCGGCGGCAGCTCAGGATTCGGCAGCGGCTGCACGGGCGCCTGCGTCTTCTTTTCCGCCTGCTTCTCGTCCTTCTTCTCTTCCTTCTTATTCTTCGACGACGTCACATCGCCCTGCGGCGGCTCGCCCGTGTCCTTCGTCGTCGCTGGACTGGTCTGCGCCGACAACGGCGCCCCCGCCGGCTTTTGCTCCGTCCTCCCTTGCGTCGTCTGCGCAATCGCAGCCACGCAAACGCTCGCCGCCACCAGCAACGACGCCATTCCCATACCCATCGACCCGAGACACGTCTTACCCATTCGCTTCACGGCATGCATTTGGATACTCCCAGGGCGAAGCTGCCCCCCTGCCCTTTCGCCATTTACTAGTATGCGCCTGTGGCATGAGCTCTTTCCCGATCGCTTTCGCTCCATTACAAATCCCCGTCGCAGCCCCTCAGTTCAGGCTCTGCAGCCGCGCAATCAGCTTCTGCGCCAGGTTTTCCCCGCTCTCTGACCACAAAAGTCGCGTCGCCACACCGGCATTCTTTTGCATGGCCAGCGTCAAATCCACCAGCTTCTGCACATTCTCCTTCACATATCCGGCGCCCTGCTGGTCCAGTTCCACTTCTTCCTGCAAAAATGGCGTGTCGCTGCCCAGGTCGATCCTTATCTGCCCGTTCTGCTCAAACGAACCATCATCAAACTCCGGACCGAACCCCGTAATCCGCACCACCCGCGGCTCTTTCTTCCATGCCGCATCCAGCCCACCGCCGGCTGCCCCTAACCACAGCTCCCAACTCATCTCAAATTCGTAGGCGTAGTCCTCGTGCAGCAGTTCCGTCGCGCCTGCAACCGCGTTCTCTATGCTCAACCCTTCCGCCGCATCCTTCTCGCCATACACCCGCTGGTACACCGGCGACTCATTCCACGACAGCGGATACACCGTCGCCGCCCGTACCCTCTCATTCCCGCTCAACGCACCGAACTGCCGCATCACGCGCCCCAGCGCCGCCGGAAGTTCCACAAACCGAAAA
>CAZWSD010000607.1:0-2078 GCA_964636535.1 uncultured Acidobacterium sp.
TACCTCGCCGACCGCTTCGGCCGCCGACCCACCCTGAGGCTCAACATCGCCTGCTACTCCATACTCGAAGTCTCCTGCGCCTTCGCCGGATCCCTCCACACCCTCCTCGTCCTGCGCGCCCTCTTCGGCATCGCCATGGGCGGCGAGTGGGGCGTCGGCGCGGCCCTCGCCCTCGAATCACTCCCCCGCGAAGGCCGCGGCTTCTTCTCCGGAATCCTCCAGGAAGGCTACTCCGTCGGATACCTCGTCGCCTCGCTCGCCTATGCCACCGTCTATCCCGCCCTCACGCACATCCGTTGGCACGGCGCCCAAATCGGCTGGCGCGGACTCTTCATCCTCGGCGCCATTCCCGCCCTACTCGTCTTCTACATCGGCTTCCTCGTCGAAGAATCCCCCGCATGGGCCAGCAGCCGCCTCCCCGGATCTGTCCACCGTCCCGAACCCACCACCCAGACACCGGCCTCATGGTGGAAAGCCATCCGCACCTTCGCTCCCACCTTCCTCTTCCTCATTCTCCTCATGGCCGGCTTCAACGCCCTCTCCCACGGCACCCAGGACCTCTACCCCACCTTCCTCCAGAAGCAGCTTCACTTCTCCCCCAGCCTCACCGGCAACATCGCCATCATCTACAACATTGGAGCCATCCTCGGCGGCATCGTCTTCGGCTCTCTCTCTGAAAAAATCGGACGCAAAAAAGCCATCATCCTCGCCGTCCTGCTCACCCTCCCGGCCATTCCCCTCTGGTCCCTCACCCACTCGCCATACACCCTCGCCGCCGGTGCATTCCTCATGCAGTTCATGGTCCAGGGCGCATGGGGAGTCGTACCCGCCTATCTCGTCGAACTCTCTCCCGGCCCCGTGCGCGCCACCTTCCCCGGGCTCGCTTATCAGCTCGGCAACCTCCTCATGTCCTGGAACATCTTCATCCAGGCCAGCATCGCCCAGCACTTCCACGCCTATGGCGGCATGCTCGCCGTCACCGTCCTCATCGTCGCCATCTACCTCGCCATCATCACGGCCTTCGGACGCGAATCCCAGGGCGCCGAACTCACCATTTAGAACAATGCTCAAAAACGGCAATCGCACCTGACAAAAAATTGTCACCCCTCCGCACCCTGAGCAACGCGAGGCCAGGATGACACCTGCGCCCTCAGGCGCGTTCGCCCCTGCGGCCAGCACCCAGCAAAATCCGCTCCACCCGCTGCCGATCCTCCTCCGTATCCACCCCAATCGTGTCTCCCGGAGCCTCGGCTACATAAATATCCACGCCATTCGACAGCAGCCTCAGCTGCTCCAGCCGCTCCACCTGCTCCAGCTCCGCCGCCTCCAGCCCCGCAAAACGCTCCAGCGCCGCCTTCCGATACGCATACACGCCCAAATGCTTCCAATACCCCGCAAACCCCACACCATCGCGATCAAACGGTATCGTCGCCCGCGAAAAATACAGCGCCCGCCCATCCCTGGCCAACACCACCTTCACCGCGTTCGGATTCTCAACATCATGTGCAGGGCACCGCACCGCCAGCGTCGATACCTCCACCTCTGCCCGCCCAAACGGCTCCAGCAGCGCCGATAAGTGCTCTCCTGTCAGCAGCGGCTCATCCCCCTGGATATTCACGTAAATCTCCGCCTCGAGCTCCCGCGACACCGCATGCACCCGGTCCGTCCCGCTCGCGCAATCCGCCGGCGTCATCACCGCTTCCATCCCATGCGCCCGCGCGTACTCCATGATCTCCTCCGCGTCCGTCGCAATCACCACCCGCTCCAGTTCCACGCACGCCTTCGCTGCCCGATACACCCACGCCACCATCGGCTCGCCCGCTATCTCCTTCAGCACCTTCCGCGGCAGCCGCGTCGAGCCAAGTCGCGCCGGAATCACCCCAAGTGTCTTCACCTCTGCATCTCCTCCACTCGACGAATACTCGCCTTCGCTTCGCAGTCTACCTGTTCCCACTCGCTCCCGCCCGTTTGCCATTCCACACTCCAAGAAATTACCTTGGACCGTGGCGCTATAAGCTATCCAACGAGAGGGCACTTGTGACCACAAACATCCCCGAGCAAAATCTTGACTCCACTCT
>CAZWSD010000608.1:0-299 GCA_964636535.1 uncultured Acidobacterium sp.
GAGGTGCTCTCATTGCGCGCTTGGACGGATTTTATACCGCTCGCCATCCGGTGCACCGTATATGCAGCCAGCGGTTCGAGCCGTTGAGTACTCGCGCTCGGTGCGCCGAAGACAAAGAAGAATGTTCCCGGCCACTGGTACGGCCTTGAATCAGCCGCGCCCACATACAGCCTGCCGTCGAGCCGAAGCGGAAAATACACCGCCGTAGAGGAATTCAAGTGGCGCAGCCACGCCGGACGCGCGCTTGCGGGCGTGATTCGTTTCGGTAACCCGATGCGCTTGGCACGGGCCACGAGTGA
>CAZWSD010000608.1:309-2060 GCA_964636535.1 uncultured Acidobacterium sp.
ACACCGCATCATAGGGATTCAAGTGGCGCAGCCACCCCGGACGTCGACGGCTTCCATGCGTGATTCGTTTCGGCAAGCCGATGCGCCTGGCACGGGCCACAAGCGACCTCTCTTGTGGGTTCAGGGCGGGGCGAAAGTGGAACGGCGGTGCAGGGTTATTGTTGTTTAAGGCGTCGAAGACCCTCACATTGTAGGCATGATAGCGACGTTTCACCTCGGGCATTATCTTGCGAGCCGCGTTGCAGACGCGCTTGGCGACGCCACAGTACAGTTGCCTCACACGGTACCGGTACGTGAAACGAATCGACACCGGGCATGGCGCAGTCCACGTGTTGCCGGTCCACCGCGAGATGAACATCAGCGAATCGGCATTGAGGCCGCTGAGTGAGCGTGAGCCGATGTACGCGGGCCGCCCCAGCACCATCGCCAGAGTGCCCCACGAGGGATTGTCGTCGCGGCTGCACATATCGAGCGGGAGCTGCGGTTGGGGAATCACACGCAAATGGCTTCCCGGTTTCCACTGCGTGAACATCGAACTGAGGCAATCCCCGGATCCCATAATGGCGTTCGCCACGAATAGATCCGTCCCGGGCAGTGTCTCGACGTCCGAGAGCGCCGGCGGAAAGGGGTCTTTGAACTGCGCTGCCCAAGCGGAATCGATGCGGCGAAAGGCCCCGGAGTCGGATGACACGCGGTCGGCGGGGATGATCCACGGCATCCATGCACCTTTGCCGTTGACATCCTTGACCAGCGTCGCGGGGGCACGGCGCATTCGCGCGACCAACCGAGTGCAGACCGAAGGTCCAGCCGTCGATGCTGCGCTGGCGCACGCGCACAGTGCAGCGCCCGCCACGAGGACAAGAGAGCCGATTCCCAGCTCACGACGATGGTATCGCCTCATCCGCCAAACCCTCCGCCGTCAGTCAAAGAGAAAAATTCGCCGCGGATACAGCACAAACTCGCCGGTCTATCGTCGATCATCGGGCAGCGAAAGCGGATTGTCCCGGGTCCGAGACCACAAGCGTACGCCTCTGGCAGCGCTTCGCCCTCACCGCCCGAATCCCGATATACAGCAGTTCAATCGGCGCGTTAGCGCATAAGACGGCCGGCTTTCCAGTCCTGCCAAGCACGAGCAATGCTTGCCCCTAAAGTATTCCAAACGAATTGTCAGGCCCTTGGGGCTCTCGGTGCGCGTCGAGCTGAATTGACTTCACGCCACTCGGCTGCCAAAGCATCCGGAATACGACAAGCGGAATCAGTCGATTGCTGTGCGCCCTCGGAACCTGATACACACCCAATAGTGTCCCAATCCCATCATTTAGTGGGCTGACTGCGCCGATATACCGCCTGCCATTCAGTCGTAGCGCGAAATAATCGATGTTCTGCAGATTGAAATCGCGAAGCCATGGAGGCCTGGCACCCCGTATTGCAGAGATACTCCTCACAGTCGCGATGCGCGCAGCATGCTTGATCAGCGTCCACGTCCGCACGTTCAGCGACTCACCGAAGTGAATCCGTGGGGTTCGCGTCCGTTCAGTGACGACGGTGGCCGAACTGAGCAAATACGTGTGGTACCGGCGCTCCAGCGCTGGCGCGGCCTTGCGAGCTGCCGTACAGATTGCCTGGTCCGCGCCACAGTAGCGCCACCCCGGCTTGACCCGTGCCGTGTAGGTAAACCGAATGGCCACGGGACAGGGCCGACCCCAATCGCTGCCGAGCCATGGCGACATCAGCATCAACACATCCAGCTT
>CAZWSD010000609.1:0-2058 GCA_964636535.1 uncultured Acidobacterium sp.
AGCTGGTCCCTCCCCTTCAGCGTCCTGCTCAGCACTCCCGTCGCCGTACTCGGCGCCTTCCTCGCCCTCAGCCTCCGCGGCTTCCAGAATGACGTCTTCACCCAGATCGGCCTCGTCATGCTCATCGGCCTTTCCGCCAAAAACGCCATCCTCATCGTCCAGTTCGCACGCGCTGAGTTCCTCCGCGGAGAAAGCATCTTCGACGCCGCCATGAGCGCCGCCCGGCTCCGCTTCCGGCCCATCATCATGACCGCCTTTGCCTTCATCCTCGGCGTCCTGCCCCTCATGTTCTCCCACGGCGCCGGAGCCGAAGCCCGCCGCATCCTCGGCACCGCCGTCGTCGGCGGCATGCTCGCCTCCACCTGCATCGCCATCTTCCTCGTACCCGTCACCTTCTCCAGCGTCGAGTGGCTCATGCATCGCTTCCGAAAAGAAGGCCCGCACCACATCACTGATTCACACTTGCCCGAACACCTCCGCGGCGAGGAGCAGGACTGACCATGAACACTCGCAAACCAGCTCTCATCCTCCTCTCCCTCGCCGCCCTGCTCGCCACCGCCTGCACCCCAGGACCCGTCTACAAACGGCCCCCTGTCAACGCGCCCCAGGCCTACCGCGCCCCCATCGGAACCAATTCCACGCCCCCTAACGCCACCGCCGCCACCGCCTCCCTGGGCGCGCAGCAGTGGGCCTCCGTCTTCCACGATCCCGTCCTCCAGACCCTCATCCGAGAAGCGCTCAAAAATAACTACAACCTCAAAATCGCCGCCCAGCGCATCCTGGAAGCCCAGGATCAGCTCGGTATTACCCGCGCACAGCAATTCCCCACCATCAATGGCAGCGCCATCTATCAGCCCACCAGCTCCTACAGCGGTGGCGGCAGCAACTCCGCAGGCTCCGGCTCCACCAGCAACAGCTCCAGCAAAACCACCTACATCGGCGGAATCGCCGCAACCGGCTCCTGGAACCTCGACTTCTGGGGCTACTACCGGCAGCAAACCGTCGCCGCTCGCAATCAGCTCCTCGCCACCGAATGGGCGCAGCGCGTCACCGTCAACACCGTCATCGAAGACGTCGCCGCATCTTACTTCCAGCTCCGCACCCTCGATGCCGAACTCGCCATCACTCAACGTTCCGTTACCGCTTGGAAGCAGTCGCTCCAGCTCACCCGAACCCTCGAACGCGGCGGCTCCGGAACGCTTGGCGACGTCCGCCTCTCCCAGGAATCCCTCTACCAGGCCGAGGCCCAGATCCCCGAACTGCGGCTCCTGATCTCCCAGCAGGAAAACGCCATCAACATCCTCCTCGGACGCAACCCAGGCCCCATCGCGCGCGCCAGCCTCAGCGTCGTCGATTGGCCCGCGCCCCAATCCGTCCCCGCAGGCATTCCCTCGCAGCTCCTCGAACGCCGACCTGACATTGAAGAAGCCGAAGCCATCCTCCGCGCCGACAACGCAAACGTCCGCGTCGCCCGAGCCGCCCTCTTCCCCCACATCTCCCTGTCCGCCACCGGCGGAAGCGCCAGCAGCCACCTCAAAGACATCTTCAATGCCGGCAACTTCGGCTGGTACGCCAGTGGAGCTCTCGCCCAAACCATCTTTGACGCAGGCGCCCTCCGCAACAATATCCGCCTCACCAGGGCGCAAAAACAGGCAGCCGTCCTCAGCTATCAGCAAACCATTCAGCAGGCCTTCGCCAGCGTCTCTGACTCCCTCATCGCCCTTAATCGCTACCGCGAGTACCGCGTCCAGGAAGCAAAGGTCGCCGTCGCCGCAAAGGATGGCACACGCCTCGCCGAACTCAGCTACAGGGCCGGCGCCGCCAGCTACCTCAACGTCCTCACCAATGAAACCACCTACTACAACGCCGAATTGAATCTGGCCGTCGCCCGCGAGCAGGAAGCCATCTCCTTCGTCCAGCTCTACAACGCACTCGGCGGCGGCTGGCAATAAAGCATTTTCCGAAAAAGATATAGACCCCGCCACGGATCTGCGCGCCGCCATTCCCCAAAGAATGGCGGCTCCGGTTCCATCTACCGGGATTACAGCATTTCGGAAA
>CAZWSD010000610.1:0-2050 GCA_964636535.1 uncultured Acidobacterium sp.
TTCTGGAGCGCACGCGCGCGGATGTAGAGGCGCGGCGGCGCACGGCGCCGGTTGCGGCGCTGGAGGCGCGTGCGGAGCAGCATGCGCCGCGCGGGTTTGCGGCAGCGCTGCGGCGGCGTGCGGCGGATGGTCCGGCGGTGATTGCGGAGCTGAAGAAGGCTTCACCGTCGAAGGGGCTGATTCGGGAGGAGTTTGACCCGGCGGCGCTGGCGCAGACGCTGGCGGCGCATGGCGCGGCGGTGCTTTCAGTGCTGACGGATGGGCCGTTTTTCCAGGGGAGTCTGCGGAACCTGGAGCTGGCGAGTGAGGCGGGCGGAATTCCATGCCTGCGCAAGGATTTTATTGTCGACGAGTACCAGATTGTGGAAGCGCGGGCGCATAAGGCGGACGCGATTCTGCTGATTGCGGCGGCGCTGACGGATGCGGAGCTGGCGCGGCTGAACGAGGCGGCGGACCGGCAGGGTCTGGATGTGCTGTGCGAGGTGCATACGGCCGAGGAGCTAGCTCGGGTGCGCGGACTGGGCTGTGAGGCGTATGGGGTGAACAATCGCGATCTGGTGAGTTTTGAGGTGAGCCTGGAGGTTTCGCTGAAACTGGCGGCGGATTTGCCCAAGAGCGCGTTGCATGTGGCCGAGAGCGGGATTCATACGGCAGAGGATGTGCAGTGTTTGCGTGGCGCGGGCTACGACGCGTTTTTAATTGGGGAGTCGCTGATGCGGCAGGCAGATCCCGGCGTGGCGCTGGCGGCATTGCTGGCCGGCGAGGCCGAGGGGCGGTAGCGCGGCGATGTGGGTGAAGATTTGCGGCACGACGAACCTGGAAGACGCGCAGATAGCCGTGGAGGCGGGCGCGGATGCGCTGGGGTTTGTGTTTGCGGAGAGCCCGCGGCAGGTGACGGCGGAGCAGGCGGGTGCGATCGTCGCGCGGCTGGGGCAAAGTGTCGAGAAGGTTGGCGTTTTTGTGGATGGGGATATTGACGGGATTGTTTCGACGGTGCTGACGGCTGGGCTTACGGGTGTGCAGATTCACGGACCGGTGTACCGGGGACTGGCGGAGCGGCTGCGGGAGCGGTTTGCGGAGGGTGCGTCTGGAGCGGAGCGCTTGAAGATTTTGCAGGTGCTGCACTTTGGCGCGGGAGAGGATGCGCTGGATGAGCGGCTGAACGAGCTGCGGCAGAGGGGTGCTGTGGATGCGGTGCTGGTGGACTCCCGCACTGCGCAGGCGCGGGGCGGGACGGGAGTTCGTTATGACTGGGGTGCGGCGCGGCGGAGTTTTGTGGAGGCGGCGGCGCAGTTGCGGATGGTGGTGGCCGGAGGGTTGAGCCCGGAGAATGTGCGCGAGGCGATTGAGACGTTACGGCCCTGGGGCGTGGACGTGGTGAGCGGGGTGGAGGCCGCGCCGGGACGGAAGGATGCAGCGAAAGTGCGAAGGTTTGTGGAGCATGCGAGAGCGGCTGCGCTGCACGCGGGTTCGACCGGCGGGGATTGATGTGAGGAGAAGGGGATTTGCTGTTTTTCCGGCGGTGGATGTATCGTTGGATTCAAGATGACCAATGCACCTCGTCAGTTTTTCGCCTTTACCTACCGCTATTGGCGTTCAATAGCGGCTCTGGCGGACTGTCCCGTGCGCATCTGAAGGATTAAAAAGAGCAAGACTTTCAGGTATACATGAACTTCCAAACGAGCCGCAGCCCCTCAGGGTTGCGGCTTTTGATTTGAGAAAATCGAGATGTCTGGAAAGGAAGCGATGGTGAGTGGTATGGAGACTCTCTCAGAAGCGACGTTGCCGCCGCGGGTTGCGGGAAGGTTTGGCGCGTATGGCGGACGGTATGTTCCGGAGACGCTGATGGCGGCGCTAGAAGAGCTGGAGCATGCGTACGGCGAGGCGCAGACGGATGCGGCTTTCCATGCGCGGCTGGACGAATTGCTGCGAGATTATGCGGGCAGGCCGACTCCGCTGTATTATGCGGGGCGGCTGACCGAGCAGCTGGGCGGGGCGAAGATTTACCTGAAGCGCGAAGACCTGCTGCACACCGGCGCGCACAAGATCA
>CAZWSD010000611.1:0-2046 GCA_964636535.1 uncultured Acidobacterium sp.
GGGCAGGCCGCGCTGCCGTCGCGTTGCCAGATACACGTTGAGTTCGTCGATCACATCCCATGCAAGGGGCACGTAGCGGGACCGATGGAACTTCGATTCGCGGATCAGCAGGGTTCGCTCCTGCGGGTCGTAATCCGCGAGCGTCAACCGCACCAACTCGCCGCGTCGCATCCCCGTGCAATAGAGGAGCACAAGTGCAAGGCGAAATACTTCGGGCCGAAGAGGACTTCTGGGCCCCACCGGTAGGCGGGCGGCGGCCTTAAGCAGTTGCAGGATCTGCGCGTCTGAAACAATATGCGGCTGAACAGGCTGGCTTGGCGCCGGAAACAAATTGCTATCCGGAACGAAGCGGCTGCGTTCGCTGCGACGACGGTATAAACAGAAGTTGCGCACGATCTGCATTCGGCGGCGGCGTGTTCTGGACGTCAAATGACTCTGTACTTGACTCGAATGTCACTCGTTTAAGCCACCAGTTTCCGCGGATGTCCGTATAACATGATGTTTCGACGCGCTCTGCGACGGGTTGTCTGCAATCGCGGGAAAGGCTTCGGTCTTTGCTTTACTGCGCGAGGTTCAATTCGGCCGGGACGTCTGCCCACGCGCACGTATGCGATCAGCCGGAACAAAGCGCGCAGATCTTCAGCGGCATCCGAGAGAAACTGTTTGTGACTCCAGGCCAGCCAGACCTGCACGGTATGCTTGAAGCTCAATTGCCGGGGCAACACGTCGGCTTGTACCGCGGCCTGCGCCATCAGCAGCCGAATCAGATTGTAGGCCAGGACGTATACCCACAGCTCCTTCGTACACATCTCGGGGGTCTTGCAGCTCAACATGGCCATGCCGAGAGTGTCCTTCACGTTGCGCAGATCGAGCTCCACGTTCCACCTCTGCACAAAGAGCGCGCCCACCTCGCGCTTGCAGACCTCGCGCGGGTTCAAGAACGAGGTGACCAGAACCTTCTTGCCCACCTTCGTCTCACGCACCGTCAGCGCGGCGGGAAAACTATCGTACTCCTCGAGACTCATCCACTGCGGGCGCGCCGGGCGAACCCACTGCACCAGATGATCGCGCCGGCCGAGCTTCTCACCGGTACGAAAGTCCGTGTGGCGCGCGCCGTGCTGTTCAAAGACAAAGTCCACACCCATGCCCATCAGGGCGGCAATCAGAAAGTAGCTGGCGTAGTAGCTGTCGGCCAGCATGATGTCGCCTTTGGCAAAGCACTTCAGCAGCTCGCGAAACAGCGCGTGCTCCCCGGTCCCTTTGCCTTGGTACGGCCCCATCGCCACATCGAGCAGCGCACCGTGGGCGAGCGAGATCACCCCCACCAGGCGTGCAATCGGGAAACCCGCCCCGGCCTTCTGGCTGCCATGCTGAGGATAATGCCCCTGGTTCCCTGGTGTGTCCGGCATCAGGATCGTCGTGCCGTCAACCAATTTGATATGCCGCTCGCGCCACCTCCACTGTGCAGGAGTGCGCGTACCCATCTGTCTGGCCACCGAGCGGGCCAATTCCTGCACCAGCTCTCGCGGCAAGCGTTTACGGGCATCGCTATACGAGCCGGTGTTCGCGCTGCCCGGCTCCACGCCGCTGAGCAGCCGACTGACCATCGCCTCGTTGACCGCGTTCTGGCAAGACCCATCGGCACTCAAGACCTGTCCGAGGAACATCGCCAGCGTCACGGTCGGCGGGTATTTGCGCTCCCGGTATTCGGGCAGCAGGGCTTCCAGCTCCCCGAGAAGATCCGGACCGGTCACCAGGTTGAAAAAGCTCATCGAATCGACCTGCCGGGCAACTTTCTGAACCCGCTTGCGCACATGTCGTTGCTGTCGGGCGCTTCTCGGACTACGCTTGTTCCCCATGAAGGTTGGCCTCCGGGTTGTGGGGGTGATGTGTCGCAACAACATCCTACCACCCTGAGCCAACCTTCTTCTTTATTTTCAACATCTTACACAGTCGCAGCTCTCGCCCTGCGGCTTATCCGAGTGCCATTCGTATCTGTGGGTGATCCGCACCGCCTCTGCCATGGTGTTTGTGATGGCGCCGGGC
>CAZWSD010000612.1:0-2046 GCA_964636535.1 uncultured Acidobacterium sp.
GCGCGATTGGCTTCGAAATTCTGGTCGGCCACCTCCAGCGCGGCGCGGGAAACATCGACGCCGGTAACGCGGGGGCAGGTTCTGGCCAGATGCAGCGCGAATCCGCCCTGGTAGGTGCACACGTCGAGGGCGCGGCCATGCGCGAAGCGGGCGGCCGCCAGGTAATTCTCGCGCTGGTCAAGGAATGCCCCGGTCTTTTGGCCGGCTTCCGCATCGAAGCGGAAAATAAGCCCGTTCAGCCGGAACGTAATGGAAACGAGCGGAGGATCAAGCCGCGAAAAGAGCACAGAGCTGGGCGGCGCGCTCAACTGCTCCAGCTCGCGGACCCGCGGGCTGGGCCTCTCGATAATGCTGGCGGGAGCCACCTGGTTCACCAACACCTCAACGATGGCCGCACGAACCGCTGCCGTGTCGAGCGCCTTGCTGGCGAGCTGCACGATCACCAGCTCACCGTACTTGTCGGCGATGATGCCTGGCAGCCCATCGGCCTCGCTGAAGACGAGCCGGCAGGCGGACGAGGGGCCTGCCGCCAGCAGTTCCTGGCGGCGAGCGATGGCGGCAACCAATTTCGCCCGGAGCAGCGCGAGAAATGCAGCTTCATTTCCGATGGCCTCGGGGGCGATCCAGCGCAGGACAATCTCGGAGGCGGGATTGAACAGCGCCGTGCCCAGCAGCACGCCGCGTGGATCGTAAACGGACGCTAGACCGGCCTCGGGTTGATCCAAATTCACGGCGGCAATGTCTGACCGATAGACCCAGACATGGCCGGCGCGCAGGCGATCAGCACCGCGGCGGCTGACCACCACGCCGGGCTGCGCAGAAATGGCCGGCGCGGCTAAAACCACAGGAGCCGGCGGCAAAGAGGATACGGAATGGCCACCCTTGCGGCCCCTGGAACTTGGCAAAGACATAACAGAAGTCATCTTCGCACATGCCTCATGCGCGGACGCTATGGTGCGGCGGGCGGGCGAAGTCCCGGAGCCGTCTGTTGACGGAAGCGGCGAGGGGCAAGCGATGCTGCGTGCCCCCCTCACTTTTGCTGGAGCGGCCCGATGCTTGTGGATCCATCGGGCTACCACGCTTTTGCGCTAATTGCCGGTTCAGGCCTGAGCCGAGATGAGGCGGGTAAGCCGGTGCACAAAGTGGTAAGGCGGCCAGGGACCGGAAAGCTGCATCTGGCAATCCTTCATCATGATGCTGGCGCTCGAGTACTTGTTCTGGTAGCGCTCCACGCTGCGCGTATCGATCAGGTGGGCGATATCGAGCAGCATCTTACCGGTGTCCATGCGACGGCAGGTGATCTCTTCGTCCAGCGGCGTGAACATGCGATGCATCTGCACCGAGACGGAACGCGCCTTGGTCTGGCGTTCCCGCTGCAAGGCCGCGGTTTCGCGCAGGTTTTCCAGGTACGCCTTGCCGACCGCGTTCTTTTCCAGGCACGGACGATAGCCAGAGTCCTTGCCGCAGTCTTCCAGGGTGACCTTCAGGTGCATTTCAGTCTTGCCGTGGAGGCGCTCAATGTTCGTGGAAAATTGCCGGTGGTTGGATCGGATGGAACGGCGAAGGGCTTCGTCATCTCCAAAAATGGTGCCGAAGCGGAACGGAAGAACAGTGGATACTTTGAAACACTCAGCAATGACCCGGGCATGCTCGACGGCTGCCTTATGATTCAACTTTTCCTGGGGTGAGTGCTCGCTGACGATCACGGCTAAATCACTGGCTGGATAGAGGAAGATCTGATTTCCCTGAATGCCCGATACCGATTCCAAAGGGATGGGTTTGCGGTGACGGAGCAGTTCGGGAAACGCTTCTTTTTCAGTTACACAGTAGGCATACCACGCCATAGAGAATCGCTCCACAAGCTGGCACTACATAGAAGGTTGTAGAAAGAACAGCATCCGGGGGAAGAAAGAAAAGGTGCTTTTCTTGTTTGCTACGGGTACTGCAGGCGGGAACCATCGGAGGTTCTCTTGCTTACTTGACTGCGATGCTAGCCGCTTGACGCAAGAACTGTCCAGAAGTGTGTGACGCAAATCACAAAAATCA
>CAZWSD010000613.1:0-2039 GCA_964636535.1 uncultured Acidobacterium sp.
ATCGCGTTTTTGCGCGGCGGGCACGTGAAGTACTGGCAGTACCAGGAGAATCGGCTGGCGGTGATTGCGGCTGACGGCCGGGGGCGCGCGAGGGTGGTAACGGCGAACTTCGACCGGCCGATCCATGAGCCGCAGTGGACGCCGGACGGCAAAGAGGTGATTGCGCTGGTGACGGATGACCGGAACCGTTATCCGGTGAGCATTGACGTGGCGACGGATGCGGTGACGCGGCTGGTGAAGACGGAAGGCGTGTCCTGGGCGCACAGCGGGAAAGCCGGACATGAGGCGCTGTTGTGGACGACCGACACGAAGCCGAGCGAAGTGTACGCGCTGAAGGACGGGCAGATGCGGGAGTTGACGGACCAGAATGCGAAGCTTTTGAGCGAGCTGGTGCTGGCCAAGGCCGATAACATGGACGCGATCAGCAAAGACGGGACGCGCATCGATGGGCTGATCACGCTGCCGGACGAGGCCGGGGCGAGGAAGCCGTATCCGATGCTGTTGTGGATACATGGGGGACCGCAGGGGCAGGACGCGCATGAATTTTCGCCGACACGGCAATTGTTTGCGGCGCGCGGCTACGCGGTACTGAATGTGAATTACCGCGGCAGCAACGGGCGCGGAATCGCGTTTCAGAAGGCGATCTGGGCGAACTGGGGCGTGTACGAGGTGCAGGACATCGAGGCGTGTGTGAACAAGGTGATCCAGGAAGGGATCGTGGACCGGAAGCGCATGGGCGTGGGTGGATGGAGTTATGGAGGCATCACGACGGACTACATGATCGCGCACACGAACGAGTTCAAGGCGGCGACGTCGGGGGCGGGAACGGGCGATCCATTTGTGCTGTACGGGGTGGACGAGTACGTGAACCAGTACAACTATGAGCTTGGCGTGCCGTGGGAAAACGTGCAGCGATACATCAAGATCGGTTATCCATTTTTCCATGCGAACCTGATACACACGCCGACGCTGTTTATGGGCGGGACGAGCGACTTTAACGTGCCGGTGGTGGCCGGCGAACAGATGTATGAGGCGCTGCGGACGCTGCATGTACCTGCCGCACTGATTGTGTATCCGCAGCAGTGGCACGTATTTACGCGGCCGACGTATATTCGGGACCGGTACCAGTACTGGTTTAACTGGTACGACAAGTGGGTGCTGGGCAAGAATGTGAAGCTGACGTATCAGCCGTGGGCAAAGAAGGAGAAGAGGCATAAGAAGGCGGAAATGTAGCCGAGGGGTGCGCTGAAGAGAGGGCCGTCGGGAAACTGGCGGCCTTTTTGTTTGGCGGGCGAAAGGGGTGTGCGGGGGCGCACAGTGAGGGAGCGCATGCGGGTGCTAACCTTTTTGTATCTACGTCATGAGTGATCAGAAATCGTCAGGAATTCCAGAGTCCGTGGGCGGCGTGAGCGAAGAGCTTAGCGAGCGTTCGGGGTTGTTGCCGGCAACGGGTGGGAGCCGGTTTGTGCGGGCGTGTTTGCGGAGGCCGGTGGACTGCCCGCCGGTGTGGTTTTTGCGTCAGGCGGGGCGTTATATGCCGGAGTACATGGCGGTGCGGAAGCACCACTCGCTGCTGGAGATCTGCAAGCGGCCGGAGCTGGCGGCGGAGGTGACGATCACGGCGGCGGAGAAGCTGGATGTGGACGCGGCGATTATCTTTGCCGATCTGCTGCTGCCGCTGGAGTCGATGGGGCTGGGGTTCGAGTTCCAGGCAGGCGAGGGGCCGGTGATTCACGAGCCGGTGCGGACGGCCGAGGATGTGGCGCGACTGCGGACGGACAGGACGGGCGAGCTGATCTACGTGGCGCAGGCGATTGAGCGGGTGGCGGCGCACTTCAAGGATCGGCTGGGGCTGATCGGATTTACGGGGTCGCCCTTTACGCTGGCCAGCTACATGATCGAGGGCGGCGGGTCGAGGAATTATATCGAGACAAAACGGATGATGTACCGGCAGCCGGACACATGGCGGATACTGCTGGAGAAGCTGGCGACGGTGCTGCGCGAGTATGCGCGGCAGCAGGTGGAGGCCGGCGCGGATG
>CAZWSD010000614.1:0-2036 GCA_964636535.1 uncultured Acidobacterium sp.
GCGGCTAGCCGCATACTGGCTGGCGAACTCGCTTGGTGTCCTGTCCGCGAGAGATGCGTGAGGACGACTCTCATCGTATTCCGTCTTCCAGGCTTCGATCAGCGCCCTGGCCTCTCGCATATCAGCGAACCAGTGCATCTTCAGGCGCTCGGATCGGAAGGTACCGTTGAAGCTTTCCACGAAGGCATTGTCCGTCGGCTTCCCGGGTCGTGAGAAGTGTATCTTGACGTTGTTACGGTAAGCCCATAAATCCATAGCCTGCGAGGTGAACTCGCTCCCGTTATCACAGAACAGTATCTTCGGCACGCCACGTTCCAGCTTCAACCGATTCAGCGTACGCACCACGTCTTCTCCCTTCAGGCTCTGCCCGGCTTCGATGGTCACGGCCTCTCTTGTATAGACGTTGTGACATCGTTGCTCCTCTTCTCTGCCCTCTTAATGGCCCGCTGAGGAACAAGCCTTCCACTTATAGCCTTGTCCGAATTTCCGAATCCAGCTCACTGCTTGGGCTGCTGTCCTTGGCATTGAGTTATGGGAATTGAACGTTGGCCAGGGGTTTCCATTTTTTGGCGTTGGGGTAGGCGGTGAGGTACATCTGGGCGGCGATGGTGTCCATTAATGCGAAGTGGTCGCCGTGGAGTGAGTAGAGGTTGAAGTGGGTGCGGCCTTTGCGGAAGTCGAAATGCGCGTCAGCGTGGAGTTTGGTGAGGACGGCGTCGAGGAGGCGGGCGGATTCGTTGAGGTAGAAGGTGTCCGCAGTGCCGACGTAGAGGTGGATTTTGCCCTTGAGGTATGGTCCGCGCCGGGGCCAGGTGGTTTTGAGGATGTGGGCGAGGTCGTAGTGTTTGCGCCAGTAGGCGACGACCTTGAGGTTGACGTCGCCGGTGGTGCGGTCGAACATGGGCTCGGGCTTGCCGTTGGCGCCGCGCGGTGAAAAGACCCAGTCAAAGGAGGCCATCTGGCCGCCATAGGGGCCGAGGACCTGTTCGAGTTTGGCGAACTGCTCGAAGGTGGCGATGACCTTACCTTGCATGCGGACGAGCGGGTAGGGCTGGCCGTCGGGCGCATGGTAAACGTTGGCGTGGGGGGCGTAGAGGTCGGGTCCGGTGAAGTTATGGAAGTCGCTGGGGTCGGGCGAGGTGGACCATGTTCCGCCAAAGACTTTTGGGTAGTTGATCTGGAGCTGGAGGGTGGCCCATCCGCCGGAGGAGTGGCCCTGGAGGTAGCGGTCGCGGGCGTGGGGGATGGCGCGGTAGTGGGCCTGGAGGAAGGGGATGTATTCGGTGGTGAGGGCGGAGCCCCAGGGGCCGTTATTGACGGAGTTGGCGAACTCGTGGGTGCCGGTGGGGAGATGCTCGTCTAGCATGACCCAGAGCATGGGCGGCATTTTGCCGGCGGCCATGCGCTGGTAGATCATCATGCCGATGTATTTGCAGCCGAGGAGGGTGTCGCCGAAGCCGTGGGTCCAGTAGACGGTGGGGTAATGGCGTTTGGGGTGCGCGTTGTAGCCCGGGGGGAGAACGATCCAGGCGCGGATGTAGGTGGGGCGTCCCCAGAAATGGGTGAGCAGGGTGCTCTGGTCTTCGGCGAGGCGGAGGTGGGTGACGGCGATTTGCTGGGCGGGGGAGAGCTTGCGCGGGGTGCGGGTCGGGACGGTGGAGTCGAGGGCAAGGCCGGGCTCGGGGCCCTGGCCGGGTGTCCAGCGGGTGAGAGTGAGGACGGGGCTGATGAGGTCGCCGGGAGTGAGGCCGCTGTAGTTATAGGTGTGGTGGACGTCGAGGACGGCCTGGACCTGGTAGTCGCCGGGGGCGAGATCGGAGAAGGGTTTGGGATAGGCGATGCTGTCTGTGTCGATGTCGATGGCGGCGCCGGGGGCGAGGTCGTGGACTTCGCGGGCAGCGACCCAGGTGGCGTTGGGGTCGAATTCGTTGATGGAGATTTGTTTTGCGCTGGAGCCTTTGGCTATGAAGACAAGCAGGCGTCCGGAGATGGGGGCGTGGACAGCAGGTCCTGCGGTGATGCGGAAGAAGAGATGG
>CAZWSD010000615.1:0-2029 GCA_964636535.1 uncultured Acidobacterium sp.
CGGCTACCGTGCTGTTCCCGTATTTGCGAAGCACCACTTCCATTACAGCTCCCGTGTATCGGTATTGAACCCATGGTACGGGCATCAAACCCAGTTGTAAAGCAGTGTTGAACATTAAATCGCCCGCTGGGCTTACCGAGACTGCCGGTTGAGCCTCTGGTGTTTCCAACCACATTTTGCGGATAGCCGATTGAATCCGATTCCGAGACATTTCTCTTTCCTGAGATTTTTGTGTTTAGAAAAGACCTAAAAACTGTTTTGACAAACCGATCCACTGTGTTCCCCACACGCGTGGGGATGAACCGGGTTGTCTATGCATCTAAAATGGCTTAATGCTCCTTCGCTTCTCAAGCTTCCGCTTTCTCTGGGGTCTCTCTGATGCTCCTTGAGTGCCGCGACCCCGCCGTACTTCGCCCGCGCCACCCACTTCTGCACCGCCTGCAACGAGACCCCGAACAGTTCCGCTACTTCCCCTTGCGGGTGACCCTTGCGCACTGCGGCCATCGCCCGCCGGCGCGAGAGAACGTGCGTCCACCGTTCGATCCATGCGCTTGTGCTCTGGTTAATTAAGAATCCGGAGATTCTGTCCAAAGGTCGGAGTCCACCTCACGGGCGGCCCGTCCGCTTGGATCCCGATCATACTGCGTCCACTCACTGACCGAGAGCGGTGATACCATGACGGACTCGGCGAGGAAAAGCAGTGCCGGGATGAGTCTGGCGCGCGGTCGTGCACGACCGCGCGCCCACCTTTCGATGGTGTGGGGCCTGACCGCAAGCGCTTGCGCCAAGGGATACCAAGAATGCCAGCCATAACGTGCCTGGATGGTCCCGAGGATATGGGGCAGGGCCGGGGTGGCGTGTAATCCCAGGCGCTGTCCCATCCGTAGCAAAAAAGTGTTGTCTGGATCCTTCTCTCCCTGTACCCAGGCCCGAAGCGTCCGTCGCGAAACGCCCAGTGCGAAGGCGCACTCGAGCTCATTCCGCAAGCCCAGGCGTCGGCCCAGCGCAGCCAGAATCCCCGCCAGCCCGATGGCGGGATCAAATCCGAGGTAACCCAGCCGCTTCTGAAGATCGGTCTCTCTCAGACACTGATCGAAGAAATGCGCGCGGCCAAGTGCTGCGATATAACCCCGCAACCCCTGTGCTTGGTATGGCCAGTGGACTCCATCGCGCGTGAGATCGTAGCGTGCGACCCCACGCTCGCCCCCGACTTGCCGAGCGCGGGTCCTGAGCTTCGTGTGCTGTTCGTCAGCCAGCCGGATTCCTCTTTTCCGGCAGGAAAAAACGAAAACCAGGAGGTCCGCCTCTGTGCCGTCCGTTGCGAAACGTTCCACGAAACTGCCGGAATCGGGTTTCGCAAGGGTACAACTCGTGAAGAGATGGAGCCAGTTTGCGCTTGAACCTTGCTCCAGGATGGCGGAAATCAGGAACGGATAGGCGTTTTCTGGATCGTTGATTGCGGCATTGACCCACTCGTGCGGCTCGCCTTTCTCAAGCAGTCGCCCCAGGACAAGACGCCGGATGGGCATTGGCCATCCGGGGTTTTCCTCCAGGGTGTCCACGATGTGCTGGCCCCCTTCGAGCTGCCTGAAATCGACCCAGCGCGGGAAACCGTCGTGTCGGGAGCAGAAGACGTCCCAGTCGGATGGGGAAAGTTCGGATTGGCTCATCGTTTCCTCCACAGGGGTGGATCGTGACCGATCAGCAGCCCCATCTCGAACCCGGGCGGGCAACCACGACCGGGAGTCGGTGTCACGCGCCAGGCACAAAAAAACCCGCTCAGCTTTTGCTAGAGCAGGTTCCGCGGCGGAACGACCGCTTTAGCAGCATTTATTGAGCGCCCGCAAGCTGAGGATCAAATCGGCGCTGTCTATCCAACAACTGGCACCGTACATCGTCTTGGTGCTTCCTGTCAAATCGAGCGACCCGCAGACCCTGGCCAACCGCGGCGTCAATCCCCTGGCCGCTATCCACATGGCCCTATCCGGTCAGCTCTACGCCTAAACCGGGTGAGCAGTTACAGACGAGA
>CAZWSD010000616.1:0-2026 GCA_964636535.1 uncultured Acidobacterium sp.
CAACGAGTCATTCGAAGCTGCTGTGTCGTATTGTCTTGGCTTTCAAACCGGTTTGTGGCGGGTCAACGAAATAGAACGCCGCGCCGCATGTTCCCCCCAAGAGGGAGCGCCAGAAAGATGCGCCTACGCGAAAAAGAGTGTAGCGGAGATTGAAAAAAATGCAGAGCGACTCAGTGGTTTTTTACTTTCCAAACCAGATAGAGGTACAAGCGAGATTGAAATTGCTGCTTTTCACAAGGGAGAGCAGGACCAACAGCAAGTTTCTGTCCCGTCTGGACAAAATATAGCGAAAGCAGCCACAATTGCCGGCCAGTGTAATGTCATTCTTACTGAGATGAAGCCTTAGTTATAAATTTCTTTTATTCATCTGACATGTCTAATTAGAGCGATTTCTACGACATGCGGCAAGGACTTACCCGCCCAAGGCTGTTCAACGCTCTTGGGTGGGTGGGTGGAGTGAGTCCAGAATGCCACACCTGAGGACGGAATGAAGTGGCTGAATGGAAATGGGATTCCTGATTTCGCGATAGTCTGACTCATAGCACGGCACCCCTGATCGGAGGTTGCCATGGCTGCCTTTGCCCCACTGCTGGATGTGCTGGCCGAAGTTCCCGACCCGCGCCGGGCCGAGGGCAAGCTCTACAAGCTGCCGCATGTGCTGCTGTTTGCCATTCTCGCCATCGTCAGCGGATGCAATTCGTATCGCGGCATCGTCACCTTCATCGACGTGCATCGCCGGCGGCTGAACGCTGTCTGCGGCCTGAACTGGCGCCGCGCCCCCGCGCATACCGCCATCCGCTACATTCTTCAGGGCCTCGATCCGGCGGCCGTGGAAGCGGCCTTTCGCCGCCACGCCACCCGGCTACAGGCGGCCTGCGCCAGCCAAGGCCAGGGCAGCATCGCGCTCGACGGCAAGACGCTGCGCGGCAGCTTCGATGCCTTCCACGACCGCACCGCCGCCCAAGTGCTGAGCGCCTTCGCCACCGATACCGCGCTGGTACTCGCCCATCTCGACATCGCCGAGAAGTCCAACGAAATCCCCGCCGCCCAGGCACTGCTGGCCGAACTCGGCCTCCCTCCCGGCGCCCTCGTCACGCTCGACGCCCTGCACTGTCAAAAAAACACTTCGAGGTCGCGGCCCAGGCCGGCATCGGGCTGATCGTCCAGGTCAAGGACAATCAGCCCACTCTGCTGCGCGCCATCCAGCACATCGCCGCCACCACGCCGCCCTATGACGTTGCCGACAGCCGCACAAAGGGACGCAACCGCGACGAGCGCCGCACCGCCGCCGTCTTCCATCCCGCCGGCAAACTGCCCGATCCCGACTGGAACTCCTACGTCGCCGCCATCATCCAGGTCGAACGCGCCGTGTTCACCCGCAGCGCCGCCACCGGCCTGCTGCACGAAAGGACCGAGGCCGCCTTCTACATCGCCAGCGCGCCGCTCACCGCCGCCCGCGCCGCTGAGGCCGTGCGCGCGCACTGGATGATCGAGACCACCTCTCATCACAGCCGTGACGTAACCCTGGCCGAGGACCGCTCGCGCATTCGCTCCAATCCTGGCGTGTTCGCCCGGCTGCGCAGCTTCGCCTTCAACATCCTCAAGGCAAACAAAACCGCCTCCCTGCCTCAGGACCGCTATCGCGCCGCGCTCGCCGGCATCGACTACATGCTCGATCTCGTCACCATCTCAGAGCGTTGAACAGCCTTGGGGAACGGCCAGGGTTACGCGGCCGTCAGGCGGGTGGACCGACAAGTGGACATTCTTGATGTCCTTACGAGTTACCGCAATGTGGATCTCACCGAGGTCAATGATTTCAGTCATAAGTAGCCTGGCTGGCTCTTGATGATTTCGAACAGTGCCAACGTGGCGTCGCGGTCGCGGTTGAGGATTGGGAAAAGAGCATTCAGCACCTGGGCCTCGCGCGCCTGGTCTCCCTTCCAGCCGGCAGGTGCGCGTTCGCGGACGGTCAGGTCGATCGTCAGCGCCATAGCGGCCCTTTCGTCGACGTCGACGGGGCATTGAA
>CAZWSD010000617.1:0-2020 GCA_964636535.1 uncultured Acidobacterium sp.
TTTCCAACGGCGATTGCGGCCCCCAACTTATTTGTCGCTCCATTGAAAACAGAGACCGTGTTGAGGTGGTCCGCAACATAGACCATATTTTGGGCCGTATCCACATCCAGTGCGACGGGTATTAATGGATTGCCCACGGAGTTGACTCCGATTCCGAGAGTTTGAGTGACAGTGTTGCTGGAACCGTCGATTACAAAAAGAGCGTTGACGTTACTGCTCACAACATAAACCAGGTTGGTTGCCGGATTTACTTTGATGGCGGCGGGGCTCGCGGCCAGTGCAATCGTGGCCGTCACTGTGTTGGAAGCCCCGTTGACCACGGAGATTGAACTGTCTCCAGAGTTGGCAACGTACACCAGGTTCGTCGTTGGATTCACGCTGACGCTGACTGGGTCCTGCCCAACCGCAACGGCAGCAACCACGGTATTCGATGAGGCATTGACCGCCGAGACCGTATTGCTTTGACTGTTGGCGACATAAAACAATCCGGTCGCAGCATTGGAATCGACACTGATGGGGAGACCCCCGACCGCAACCGTGGATGCCAAAGTATTGCTCGAACCATTGATGAAGGACACAGAATTGCTTCCCTGATTGACGACGCCGATGAGATTCGATGCGGAATCGACAGCGATTGGTAGAGCGGATCTTCCGGGTGCCTGGATGGTAGCTGCATAGTTCGGTGCGGCGGTACTGGCGCCTGTTCCTAACCCTTTTTGTCCGCCGCCGCCGACGCCGCAGCCGACGACGGGGCCCAAAGCTAATCCAAGAAAGAGGACTGGAGCAAACTTGAGGAAAGAAAGATCGGCAGCGTTCATAAAAATCTCCACAATCGGTTGCGGTATCTCAAGAAGTCGGCAATCTACTGGATCGCCGTCACGCTTGGCGGGGGATGGACACTTGCGGTCCATGTCGACCGAAATGATGGTGCGGAATTCGCGTTTCTCGACAGATATGCCAATCGTTGGGTAAAGTGTATCGCACAAGCGGGCGCATTTGGCAGTGCGGTATGACTGTAGGCAATTTTGCTGGATGTGCGTCTCAACTGACATGCGTGTACATCTTTGATGTATTAGACTTGTCTGCTCTGCTGGGGGATGCGGTGCATCCTCATGCCCCGCTAAAAGCGCATACGGATATGTATACGCCTGATCCAGGACCCGCTGGCCATCAAGATCCTCGACGGCGAAGTGGTCCATGGCGACCACGTCCTGCTCGATGCCGACCCTCTGCACAGCCGCCTGGAGATCGAAATCCTCGCCCGCACAGAAGTGAATCTGGGGTGAAGAAGAATCCCAGGTATCAGAGTGGATTGTTGGTGAATGCAGCGGACGTTAAAAAAGAGTCATTCTGAGCGGAGTGAAGAATCCGGAGAACATTGCCTTGGGTTGAGTTGCCAGCACCATCTGCCGATAGAAAGTCCCTTAGGGGCCAAAGCCCCATGAATTCTTCAACAGTTTACGGCACCCTTCAACTGCTCTCAGGGTAGACTCTTGAAGCCGTGCCTGATACAAACCGGACTTCATCCGTTACGGATAGGAAACTCGCTTCTAGTTTTTCGTTCGGAGCTTCCAGAGGATTTGGCGGAGGATGCCGAGCCAGGTGGAGGCGTCGTCTGAAGAGAGGCGCATACGCCGGACCATGCGCCGGATGATTTCATCACGGGGCCCGTTCGATTTCGTGCCGATGTATTCGCTGGCGCGGAGTGTCTCGAGCAGCAAGGCGGTGACGCGCTCCGCTTCCTGCGCGGACGCGGGCGGCATTTCCGGGGATCGGGAAGGGACGGCGGTTTCGCGGGCGATTTCATACAGGCAGACGGCGACGGCATGGCCCAGGTTCATGGAGGGTTGTTCTTCGCGGGTAGGAACATGCAAGAGCCAATGGCAGTGGCTGAGGTCCTCGTTCGACAGGCCGACCTTTTCCGAGCCGAACAAAATTGCGACGCGCGATGGATGATTTGGCGGTGAGTTCAGTTCTCGCAGAATCGAGGCCGCGCCATCCTTGAGAAGTTTGACGGGAT
>CAZWSD010000618.1:0-2019 GCA_964636535.1 uncultured Acidobacterium sp.
AGAGCCGAAGAGCGCGAAAAACCTCCAATCCGGCTAAACCGGCGCTGACTATTGTTCAATTCGAGCATAAAATTAACAATATTAATGTTTACCATTTACTTTATTAATTATTTGAACTAATTTAATCCTCAGATTGAGAACTTCTGAGGTAGCCGATGAATCCCATTTCCAAAACCGCTTCCGACTGGCAGGACCTGCTTCGCATGGCAGAAGGCTCTTCGTTCATCGTCGAGCGCGTTCGCCTGCCGGAAAAGCGCCTGACCATCGAGGGTGAATTTCTCCTGCCGGAGTTGGCCCAATTCAATCTCGAAGATCAGGTCTTTATCGCGGCCTTCCTGCGCGCGCATGGCTCCATCAAGGAGATGGAGCAGGTCTTCGGCGTGAGCTATCCCACCATCAAGGCGAGGCTGAATCGCATTGCCGGAAAACTGCACTTTGTGGAGACCAACCCGTCGCCCTCGCGCACAGAAATTCTGGACCGTCTTCAAAGCGGTGAACTCTCCGCTGAAGACGCCGTCCGCGCGCTGGAGGCACTCAAATGACGCCGAGTCTTGCCATGGTGCGGGTGCACACGGCGGGCGGATGGAACTTCCGGCTGTGGCTGCCGCTGTTCCTGCTCTGGATTCCCTTTCTCCTGCTACTGCCGCTCATCTTTCTGGCTCTGCTGGTCGCCAGCGCTGCCGGCCAAATGAATCCCTGGCGCGTCACCAATGCGCTGTGGGCCGTACTTTGCAGCCTTCCCGGCACGGATGTGCGTGTCGTCTCAGATGGCAACCGCGTCACCGTACGCATTGTTTAGAGGCTTGTTATGAATCGCGATCGCCGCACGCTCTTGCAACTGCTGGCCATGGGCCGGGTAAGCCCCACTGAGGCCGAGCGCCTGATAACGGTATGGAATCTTCACCGGGAAGACTCCTGGGTTTTCCTCGTCTGCTTGCTGCTGGCCGTGCTGCCGGCGCAGGCTCCGCTCCATCCGCTGCTGGGCGTCATCAGCGCTGTCTGCACGCATATACCCGGGCCATTTGCCCCGCTGGCTCAACTTTTCTCAACCCTGCACCATCTCACAGGAGGACTGCCATGAATGAACATCGCCGCCAGATTCTCGAAATGCTGGCCGCCGGCAAGATCAACGCCGATGAGGCGGAGCGCCTGATTGCCGCGCTTGAACCAGAGCCGGAAACGGCCTCCAACCGCGCGGACAGCACTGCCACGCTCAAGCCTGCCGCCCCCAGGGGCAAGGTGAAATACCTGCGGGTGCTGGTGGAAGCTGACGAGTCCGCCACAGGGATGAAAGGCACCACCACCGTGAACGTGCGCGTGCCGCTGCAACTTCTGCGCGCCGGGGTCCGGCTGGCCAGCCTCATTCCAAAGCAGGCGCACGATCAGGTGGACGAAGCCTTCAGCAAGCATGGCGTTCCGCTTACGGTTTCGCAGATCAAGCCAGAGAACATCGAGGAGCTAATCGATCACCTCGAAGACTTCACCGTGGATGTAAACGGCTCGGATAGCAACGCCACTAAGGTGCGGGTCTTCTGCGAGTAGTTACCGCCAGGCGCCTGATTCGCTTCTACTCCACTTCCAGAATCAGGCACTTCAGATATTCGGTTTCCGGAATGTTGAGGATGACCGGATGGTCACTTGAGGCACCGCGCCGCTCGATCAGCCGTACGCGCCGTCCCGCATCGCCTGCGGCGGCGCGAACCACCTCGGTAAACTCCGCAGGCGAAACGTGGTGCGAGCACGAGCAGGTGACCAGCGTTCCGCCGGGCGAGAGCATTCTGAGCGCGCGCAGGTTCAGCTCCTTGTAGCCGCGAATGGCGCTGTCTGCGGCGCGTTTGGATTTGGCGAAGGCCGGAGGGTCGAGCACGATCGTGTCGAATTGCTCACCCGCGTCGCTCCAGTCGCGGAGCAGGTCAAAGGCGCTGGCCTCCAGCCAGTCGACCTCGCAGCCGGGCAGCAGAACCGCGCGATTGGCTTCGAAATTCTGGTCGGCCACCTCCAGCGCGGCGCGGGAAACAT
>CAZWSD010000619.1:0-2005 GCA_964636535.1 uncultured Acidobacterium sp.
CCGTACGCCGCAATCCCGTGCACCACACCTTCCAATATCGACTGGTTCTTGTGCAGCTGCGGCTTGTCCGCCGCCCCGGCTTCCTCGTCGCGCACCGGACCAAAACGCAGCGAATCCATCACCGCCAGCGGCCGCGCGCCCATCGTGAAAATGTCCCGCAAAATCCCGCCCACACCGGTCGCCGCGCCCTGAAACGGCTCAATGTACGAGGGGTGGTTGTGCGACTCGATCTTGAACGCGCAGGCCCAGCCGTCGCCCACGTCGATAATCCCCGCGTTCTCGCCCGGACCCTGCACCACACGGGCGCTCTCGGTCGGCAGCCGCTTCAGGTGCACCCGCGACGACTTGTACGAGCAGTGCTCGCTCCACATCACGCTGTAGATCCCCAGTTCGGTCAGGCTCGGCACGCGGCCCAGCGCCGCCTCGATCCGCTCATACTCCTCAGCGGTGATGCCGTGCTGCTGCAAAAGCTCGGGAGTGATCGTCGTGGGGCTGGGCGCCATGGAGGGCTTGCGAGGCTCAGGTTTCATGACGGTTAAATTTCATTGTCGCATGGCTCGGCCACTCCCGCCGCACCGTCCACAGTTGGCGTGCGCCCCCGCCTGCGTTACGCTCACCATTAGACTCATTGTAGGGAGACCTATCCACATGAAGGTGCTGGTCATCGGTTCCGGAGGCCGCGAACACGCGCTCTGCTGGGCTATCGCCCGCTCGCCCCGCGTCAATCAAGTCGTCTGCGCTCCCGGAAACGGCGGCATCGCCCAGCACGCCCGCTGCGTCCCCGTCGACCAGCGCAACCTCAACGACCTCCTCCGCGTCGTCGCCTCCGAATCCCCTGACCTCGTCGTCGTCGGCCCCGAAATTCCGCTTTCCCTCGGCCTCACCGACGAGCTCCAGCGCCGCAGCATCCCCGTCTTCGGCCCCACACGCGCCGCCGCCATGCTCGAAACCAGCAAAAGCTTCGCCAAGCGCTTCATGCAGCGCCACAACATCCCCACCGCCCGCTTTGCCGCCTGCTCCAGCCAGGAAGAAGCCCTCAACGCCCTCGACCTCTTCCACCTCCCCGTCGTCATCAAGGCCGACGGCCTCGCCGCAGGCAAAGGCGTCCTCATCTGCGAAACCAAACCAGAGGCCCGCGAAGCCATCACCGGTCTCCTCACCGGCAAGATCCTCGGCGCAGCAGAATCCACCCTCGTCATCGAAGAATTCCTCACTGGCGACGAACTCTCCCTCCTCGTCCTCTGCGACGGCAAACACGCCAGCCCCCTCGTCCCCGCCCAGGACCACAAGCGCATCGGCGAAGGCGACACAGGACTCAACACCGGCGGCATGGGCGCCTACTCCACCGACGAAATGCTCGATCCACAAATGCGCGACTGGATCCTCCACCACATCGTCCACCCCACCCTCGCCGGCATGGCCGCCGAAGACACACCCTTCTGCGGCATCCTCTACCTCGGCCTCATGATGACCGCCCGCGGCCCCATGGTCCTCGAATTCAACGCCCGCTTCGGTGACCCCGAAACCCAGGCCATCCTCATGCGCCTCGACAGCGACCTCCTCGAAGCCCTCGAAGCCGCCGCCGAAGGCCGCCTCAGCACCACCGAGCTCCGCTGGAAACCAGGAGCTTCGGCCTGCGTCGTCGCCGCCTCCGCCGGCTATCCCGGCAGCTACAAAACCGGCTTCCCCATCTCCGGGCTCGACCAGGCCGCAATACTTCCAGGCGTCCAGATCTTCCACGCCGGCACTTCGCTCTCCAATGGTGAACTCCTCACCAGCGGCGGCCGCGTCCTCGGCGTCACCGCCGTCGCCCCTACCCTCTCCGTCGCCCTCAAACAAGCTTATGAAGCCCTTCACCTCATCCACTTTGAAGGCATCACCTACCGCCGCGACATCGGTCACCGCGCCCTCGAGCAGCACCCCTAAACCGTTTCTGTCCACTCTCAGCGATGAATGGAGCCGTCATGCCCCACTGCGCCGTCACCCTCGAACAACTCCTCGCCGA
>CAZWSD010000620.1:0-1481 GCA_964636535.1 uncultured Acidobacterium sp.
GTTGCGCCAGCCGTTCCAGCACGGTGGCCAGTTCTTCCAGTGAAAACGGCTTGATCAGGAAATCGTGCGCCCCGGCTCGCATCGCCTCCACCGCCGCACTTACGCTGGAAACCGCCGTCATCACCACGATCGCCGTCTCCGGATGCAGCGCCCGCAGCCGTTCCAGCAGATCAAACCCGGGACCCATTGCCGCCCGCTGATCCACCAGCACCATATCCACGCTGTTGCTCTCGATCAGTCCCCGCGAGGCCTCAAGATATTCCACCCCGTGTGCCGCAAATCCATGGCTCTCGGCAATCTCGCAGCAGGCCCTGCGAATCGCCGCATCCTCATCCACCACCAGCACGTGCAACCGTCCGGCGGCCCCGTCCAACAATCGATAACTCCCGGTGCTCTCCGTCATAGAACCTGTTCCCCATCCTCGCATCATGCACGACCTCCTTCACCCTCAAATCGTGTCCGCGAGGTGAATCGACGCATTACGTTCGTAAGCGGAATCTCTATCTCGAAGCGGCTGCCTCGAACACTCGGCACAAGCCGCAGTCTCCCCCCCGCCATTTCGACCAGGCCCTTGGCCGTCGCCAACCCCAGGCCGCGCCGGATCTTCACCGCTTTCTCTCTCCCGGCGCCCGCACCTGGCTTGGTCGTAAATCCGGGGCGAAAAATCTGCTTCGCAAGCTCCTTCGGCACACCCGGTCCGTCATCCTGCACGCTGATCAACACTGCCTTTGCCACCTGCATCGTCTGTCGGCTCCCGGCAAAACTTTGCCCGCCAGCCATCTGCGCGGTCACCCGCACCCGTCCGCCCTTTGGCATCGCCTCGCTCGCATTCCGCACCAGGTTCACCAGCACCCGCCCCAGATCCTCGACCGGCATCGACATCCGCCCCCAGCACGGCGCGCATTCCACCTCCAGGCAAACAGCCGGCCCGGCGACTCTCCGCAGCAAGCCCTCCACGTCGCCCAGCACCTTCGCAACGCGCCCTCCGGAACGGCCCTCCCCCAACCACCGTCCCGCCGAAGCGGCCCCGCAGCTCTCCGTCAGCGTTCCCACTCTCCTTAGCAAACCGATCGCCGCCCCCGTCACCGCCTTTACCTCATCCGCCAGGTACTCATGGCCCGGCGTCAGTACTTGCGGTTGCCCCAGCACCTCCGCGCACAGTTCCAGTGACGCCATCACGTTGCGCAGATCGTGCGTCAGCCCATCCAGACTGTTCGCCAGCCCGCGGGCCACCTCTGGCTGCCCCGCCGGAAACGGCACCAATCCTGCCATCTCTTTCTCCTTTTGCGGATTCCCTCCGGAGCCCGTCCATATTTGGTATCCCTCACTGCAGCCCGCGTGCCATTTCCGAACTATCCCTCCATCTCACTCAATTTAAGTACCTTAACCCCAGCCCCCTCGCTCCGCGCGGCCCCCCCCAAACCCCCCCAAACCGCCCAAATAGGGACAAAACCCCACATTACCCCCAACCAAAACCAATT
>CAZWSD010000620.1:1491-1995 GCA_964636535.1 uncultured Acidobacterium sp.
TCCCCCGCACTCCGTCCCAATTCGGGACAAACCCGCTCTTTCCGCCCTCCAATCCACTCTTTTTCAGTCACTTAACAAAACCTTCCCATTTCGACACTCCTCCATCCCATCCCCGTTTCAGCACTGCTAACCACTTGCCGCGGCTCCCCTCCTCGACTCCCCGTACAATGGGCCTGATGACTCAAACCCCTTTCTTCCGCCCCTCCGGTCGCCCACTGGACCAGATGCGCCCCGTCCGCCTCACTCCCGGCTACGCTTCCATGCCCGAGGGCTCCGTCCTCATCGAAATCGGCCACACCCGCGTCCTCTGTAACGCCACCGTCGAGCAGGGCGTCCCCGCATGGCTGCGCAACACTGGCCGCGGCTGGGTCACCGCCGAATACGGCATGCTGCCCCGCGCCACCCTTACTCGCACCCCGCGCGAATCCGAACGCGGCAAAGTCGGCGGTCGCACCCACGAAATCCAACGCCTCATCGGCCGTTCGCTTCGCTCCGTCGTCGACA
>CAZWSD010000621.1:0-1994 GCA_964636535.1 uncultured Acidobacterium sp.
GGGACGACCCTGCTCCAGCAGGCGGAGGGTGATGCTCACGTCATGACCTCCCGGTACTCCACCTCGCCATACGAGCAATTGCGATCCGCCGAAGTCCTGACCCATGAAGGCAAACTGATCCAGGGGGAGCGTTTTTTTCATACCGCGCTGTCAAAGGCGGACCCTATTCCGTGTGCGCGCGCCGAGTATGGAATCAACTTGTTGGAACAGGGTGACAAGTCTAAAGCCGCCGAGGAATTTGAGGGCGACCTGCAAGATGGGGAGGCATGTGGACTGGCAAGACTCGGCCTTGCTGTCCTGGATACTCTCGACGGAAGACTTGCGGCATCCAAGGCCGGTTTTGAATCCGTTGCGGCTGCCGACCCTGAGTTTGTGCGGCAATTCCTTCCTCTGTTCGCGGGAATTATTCCGGCGCAACGCGTGGACGTGCTTGTGAAGCTGACCGCCGGAGTGCGGACGGGGACGGAGCAAGACATCGATTTGGGTTCCTTACTGAAGATGGCACTTTTGACCAGCCCTGGGAGCGCTTCATCCACTTCACCAGAAACAACGAGAGGAATGTCTTCCGGGGGAAGAACGGGAGTAAGCCCTGTGGTTCTTTACAGGGAAGGTCGTTACTTCGCGTGCGATCATGCGTTGCGCAATGTCCATGGGCCAGCGGGAGGGGATGCAGCTTCGCTTCTTACCGATTGCTCCTATTATGCGGGCGATTTTCAAACGACAGAATCCGTCGCGCGCAGGCTTCGGCGCCAACCCGCTGACCGGGCCGAGGGTCTTTATTGGGAAAGCAAAGCTGACGATGTTCTTGCTCGTCAGGCTCTCAATCGCGCCAGCAGGTTAGGCGGAGACGCGCCGGGAATTTACCTGATGCTCGGGGATGTATTTCGCCTCAACGGGAGGTGGACCCAGGCGGCAGAGCAATACCGCAAGGTGCTCGCGTTGAATCCGCGCAGCCGCGTCGCGCAGCTTGGTTTAGCCATTACTCTGTTCTCCGAATACAAGCTCGATCAGGCGCTTCAAATCGACAAGAGTCTGTTGGCGGAGGATCCGCGCGACCCTCAGCCCAATCTTCTGGCGGCTGAGATATATGTAGAGAACCATGAATATGCATCGGCAGCGCCATATCTGAGCCAATGCAAAGATATTCGGGGAAGTCTTGCGCCTCGCGTTCACGTTCTGGAAGGAAAGGTATTGGCCGCGGAGGGTCACCTCAAGGCCGCTGCCCGAGAACTGGCGCTGGGCGCCGCGAACGATCAGAGCGGCAGCGTCCACTATGAACTCGCTCGTATCTATCAGAAGCTTGGCGAAAAGAAGGCCGCGGCGGCAGCATTTCTTAGATCCGAAGCTCTGCGGAAGAGGTGGGACAACAGTTCACGTTAAGTGCCGCAAAAGAGTCGTCGACTACGATGCCGTCCCGGCATGGCAGGCGATATTTTGAAATCGAACCGGTCGGATGTCGGGCACATAGTTCCGAGCATTCAGAAACGCCGGCGATAGCACGTCGCTTCCTGCTATTGCCGAATGCAAGCAGGAGGCGAAATTGACGTGCCAACAGGGATACCAATGACGATTCGCGCTTCTCTTCTCAAATTATTGATTCTCGTCCTCGCCCTATGCTCCTGCGGAGCCCTGCTTACGGCGTTGCCAGCACAGGCAACTCAAGGTTTTCAGCGTGATCACAATGGGGTTACGTTGAGGGGCAAGTCGGGAGTGTTGCATGTCGAGGTGTGTGCGAAGAACGTGATTCACGTTGTCTTCGCACCGGACAGGAAGTTCTATTTTCCGTCTGTCCCGGTCGTGATCCGCCCCTGCGGAGGCGAAGACTTTCACATTTTGTCGACGGGCTCCACAATCCGCGTTGAGACTGCCGATCTTACGGTTTCGATCAACCGGGCCACGGATGTCGTGCGCTTCTTGTCAGCAACGGGGAAGGTGATCCTTGCGGAGCAGCCGGACGGACGCCGACTGACGCCCAAAACCATCGACGGCGCTGA
>CAZWSD010000622.1:0-1991 GCA_964636535.1 uncultured Acidobacterium sp.
TCGGTCGGGAATTCATCGGCAACGATTCGTGTTCGCTGATTCTGGGTGACAACATTTATTACGGGCAGTCGTTCTCGAAGCAACTGAGGGCTGCGGCGCAATTACAGGAAGGCGCGAAGGTGTTTGCGTATCCCGTACATGATCCCGAGCGGTATGGCGTGGTGGAGTTTGACGCTGCCGGCAAGGTGATCAGCCTGGAAGAAAAGCCGAAGGCTCCGAAGTCGCGGTATGCGGTGACGGGGCTGTATTTCTATGACAATTGTGTGGTGGACATTGCGGGTTCGTTGAAGCCCTCGTCGCGGGGCGAACTCGAAATTACGGACCTGAACCGCATTTATCTTGAAGCCGGAAAGCTGAACGTGCAGATTATGAGTCGCGGCATGGCGTGGCTCGATACCGGGACACACGACTCGCTCTTTGAGGCGGGGCTGTTTATCCAGACGGTGGAGCGCAGACAGGGGCTGAAGATTGCGTGTCCGGAAGAGATTGCATACCGGCTCGGTTACATTTCAGCCGAGCATCTCGAGGCGCTGGCGCAGCGGATCCGCAAGAGCGGATACGGCGAGTATCTGCTGGCGTTGTTGCGGGAGCCCTATTTTTCGCCGGAGGGCCAGTGGTGAAAGTGGAAGAGACTGCTCTGCCGGGAGTTTTGGTTCTGACGCCACAGATGTACCGAGACAACCGCGGCGCTTTTTTGGAGACGTGGAACCTGCGCCGGATGGAAGAGGTCGGGTTGCCTGCTACGTGGGTGCAGGACAACTTTTCGATCTCAAAGAAGAATGTACAGCGCGGGATTCACTACCAGGTGACGCAGCCGCAGGGGAAGCTGGTGCACGTGGTGTATGGCGCGGTTTTGGATGTGGCCGTGGATCTGCGGCGAAGCTCGGCTGCCTTTGGCAGGCACGTAGCCATGACGCTTTCAGAAGAAAACGGAAAGATGATGTGGATTCCGCCGGGCTTTGGGCATGCATTTCTTGCGCTGTCGGATACAGCGGGTTTTTCCTACAAGGTGACGGATTACTACTCGGCAGCGGACGAACGGACAATACTGTGGAATGATCCGGAGCTTGGGATTCCATGGCCGGTGGATGCGGAGAGCGTGATTGTGTCGGACAAGGACGCACAGGGCGCGAAATTTTTCGACGCGGAGGTGTACGTGTGACCGGAATTCCGCGCGTGCTGATTGTTGGCGCGTCGGGACAGGTGGGTTCAGAGCTGCGGCGCAGCTTTGCTGGCTATGGCGAGATTTTAGCGGCGGATCGCGCGTTGGTCGATCTTGCCGTACCGAACCAGGTGCGCGAGCTGGTGCGGCGCGTGCGGCCGGACGTTATTCTGAACGCCGCGGCCCACACTTCGGTGGATCGCGCTGAGCAAGAACCGGAGCTTGCATTTGCCATCAACGCCGAGGCTCCGCGCGTGCTTGCCGAAGAAGCGCGGCGACAGGATGCGCTGCTGGTGCACTACTCGAGCGATTACGTTTTTGACGGGACCAAAACCGAGCCTTGGGCGGAAGACGATGCGCCGAATCCGCTGAATGTGTACGGAGCGAGCAAACTGGCCGGCGAACACGCGATTCAGGAAGTGGGCGGACAGCACCTGATCTTCAGAACCAGCTGGGTCTACGGACCGCACGGGAGAAATTTTCTATGGACGATGTTGCGGCTCGGTCGGGAGCGCGACCAGTTGCGCGTGGTGGACGATCAGCACGGCGCTCCAACAACATCGAAGGAATTGGCGAAGGCAACGCATGCCATTGTCCAGGGTGCCCTGAGCGGGAGCTTTGGAGAGCCCGAGCAGTGGTCTGGGCTTTACCACATGACTTGTTCCGGTGCGACGACCTGGTACGGATTCGCCCAGAGAATATTTGACCGAGCCGCTAACCTTCTCGGCGGGAAACGGCCCAACGTCGTCGGCGTCCCTTCGAGCGAGTATCCCACGGCGGCGAAGCGCCCTCATCATTCTGTTCTGTCGAATGCCTTGCTGGAGGAGCG
>CAZWSD010000623.1:0-1980 GCA_964636535.1 uncultured Acidobacterium sp.
GCCCTTGACGCGTGGGCGCTCGAGGTCAAACGCGCGAACCAAGTCCGCCCATTCCCTTTGATTCAGGCCGCTTTGATCACGGGTCACTTCTTCACCCTGTAAGCGGGCACGCAGTGCGGCGGCGGCTTTCGCAGATAGGGTTACGGAGCCTAGGCGATGCTCTAGGAATGACTGGTAGGTGAGCGGTGCCCAACGCTTCAAGATGGAAAGCATCGCATCCGCATATACTCGAATTTCATACTGGGCATGCGGGTCCAAGCGAAGCCTCAAGAAGCCCATAAAATTGTGAAGATCGGTCTTCCAGTACCACTGGGTGTAATAGTTCAAGGGAAGAACCATCCGGGCAAGTTCTCGCGCAAGGCCGGCCTTTCCCTCGATCATCGAGGCACCGTGCTCGTCCTCATTTAAGAGCTGGAGGTACCGCTCGTACGATTGCACCGAATCATGGTCTATGTATTGACGAAACTGTTGCGCATCCGATTCCTCTAGCGCGTCGCCGCGACCCTGTCGATTGCTCTTCGATTGCGCCGCCATTTGCGACAGATCGGGTAGATAGAATTCCTTGTCCAATATCGAATACCGCGCAGAGTATTCATTCACGCTGGCGGTCCGATGCCGAATCCATTGGCGCGCCACAAAAATGGGCAGTTTCACATGCAGCTTGATCTCTGCCATTTCAAATGGCGTGGTGTGTGCATGTCGCAGCAAATAATCAATGAGACCGGCGTCCTCGCTGGTCTTCCTCGTTCCACGGCCATAGGACACTCGCGCCGCCTGGACGACCGCATCGTCGTTGCCCATGTAGTCAATGACGCGGACGAAGCCGTGATCGAGAACGGGCAGAGGCGTGAACAAGATCTCCTCAAGTTCAGGAGATATGGCACGTCGTGTCGATGCGACGGCTGCACGCTGCACCGCAATCTCAGCTTCTTGCACTTTGCTTATCCTGTCCATCTTCATCCTCAAGCGCAAAAAATGAGATTAGTACTCAGTTGAGCACAAAGCATTACAGGCTAAATTATTGATCTTATTGCGAATCTTAAAGATGCACAACAGTTGCCCGCCGTTCAACCGGCCCACGCTTGGAACGAGGCGCCACCGGCGCTGGGTGATTTGACCAACCCTGCCGCCGGATTGTCTTCTGCTTGGCCCGACTGGAAGTACCCAATTACACTGGCTAGGGAACGAAGTTCGATCATCGCCATAACCGCCGGCAAGGGTACGCCTCGCTTCCCAGCCTCGGTCACAAAGCCCAACCGCAGACTGTGCGCCCCAACGTCCCCCTCCAGCCTCCCAACGCGGCCCGTCGCTTGACGATCGTCGCCACCGAGAACGGGCCGGGGCGGGGCCGACCCTGTCCTTCCAGATCCGTCGGAAGATCGCGCCCTCGCGGATACCTGCTGCCTCCAACCACGCGGTTAGCGCGCCGGCGCTACGCCCCAGGATTGGCTTGTCCGGCGTCGAATCCGACTTGACGCCCGCCTGCTGCATCTTCGAATACTCCAATCGGTAGATGTCGCCGTTCTCGCCAACCTTGCGCAGGTCCGCCTCGGCGATCTCGCTGCGCTGACGCCCGCGAAAGACTGCGGGAATTTCAAATCGCGCCGGGCTGTCGGCGCGGCGATGCGCCCAAGCCCATTCGATTAGCCATTTCTCCCAGCTCTTGCCGCGTCGCCTTATAGGATAAGGCGAATCGAAATGGCTTCGAAAGCCGAGCACTCTATTCTCCGATTCCGTGTCCGACTCGAGGTCACCGGCTGGGCCCTTCGCGTGCCTGCGCCTCTCGGTGATGTTTGCGGAGCCCTTCGGCGATTATCTCCCGGTCTGTTCTGGCATGTAGCTTGCGGGAGACGAACTGTGTGATCTTCTTGGCGAGTTCCCTGTGTCCGTAGGCCGCCAGAATTTCGCTGGCCTCCCGCCACCCCTGCTCAACCGCATGCCGGGTCTGGATCAGCCTCACCTTGCCCGGCTCGGCGAGGA
>CAZWSD010000624.1:0-1979 GCA_964636535.1 uncultured Acidobacterium sp.
GGTTGATGGTGGAGCCAGGCGGGATCGAACCGCCGACCTCTTGCATGCCATGCAACCCCGGTATGCGTGGCTATGAAATTAACTGCAATGCTTTGAGCGCGCAAGTACCTTGATTTCCAGCTTGCGAACGCTGTCACAGTCTCACATTGAATTGCAAAGCATTTCGGGTAAAGTGGCCATAGGTTGGCCACAGGCTAAGAGATGCAGACGAGACAAGCTGCCCCAAGGATGGTGGCCACAAGATTGGCCACACTGCCCCAGGGCGATCATACCGACCCGGCGACCACTGGTCTGCAATTGCGGGTGCGCGCGAGGCGCGACGGCGAAAGCCGCACTTGGCTTTTCAGATACCGGTGGCGTGGCGAGTGGGTACGGCTCGCCATCGGTCACTTCCCTGGTATGTCGCTGGCCGATGCGCGCGAGCGGGCGATCGAGATGCGCAAGACGATGGACGATGGAATCGACCCTCGCCGGGCTCGGCCAAGGCGGCGCGACCAACCTGCGCCTCTTCCGCTCTCAGCCGGCGCTCGCCGGCCCGAGGACAAGCACAGCATCGAGTTCCTCATCATCGAATTTGTCGAGCGGTACCTGCGCCCGACCCGCAAGCGTCCAGAGTACGCCGAAGCGATCCTCAACCGCGAGGTGCTGCCGAGGTGGCGCGGCCGGGATGCCCGCACTATCGATCCAGGCGAGGTAATCGACCTGCTGGATGCCATCGTCGCGCGGGGCTCGCCCATCATGGCAAACCGAACCGCTGCCCTGCTCGGGCAGCTATTCAAGTTCGGCATCCATCGCCACATCGTGAAGACGACCCCGGTGCAGCTCCTGATGCGCCCTGGCGGCAAGGAGCTGCCCCGTGAGCGTGTACTGTCCGAAGACGAGCTGGCGGCCTTCCTGCGCGATCCTGAAGGCTGCACGCGCTATCCAAAGCTGGCGCACATCATGACCGTGCTACTGCTCACCGGCCAACGGCGCGGCGAGCTGGCACGAGCGAAGTGGTCCGACATCGACTCGAAGGAAAAGACCTGGACTATCCCGGACGAGAACGCGAAGGCCCGGCGCGGCCACATCGTGCCGCTGTCGGATTGGGCCTTCGGGGAATTGCAGGCGCTCAAGAAGCTGGCGCGCGAGTCGCGGTGGGTGCTGCCGGGCAGCACCGGCGAGAATCACATCGACCCGATGCGCCTCTCTCGCGGCATTGCACGCTGCCTGTCGAGATTCAAGACGCGCGGTATCGGCGAGTTCACGCTGCACGACCTGCGCCGGACGTGCCGCACCGGATTGGCCGCTCTGAAGATCGAGCCGCACATCGCCGAGCGCGTCCTGAACCATATCCAGCCCGGGGTTGTCGGCGTCTATGACCGCCATGCCTATCTCGACGAGAAGCGCGCGGCGCTCGAGGCATGGGCTGCGCACCTCGAGGGGCTGAGGCAAGCCACGAGGGAGGAAGTTACCGAGGAAATCTGAACGTCGTTGAACGCGAATGCGAAGGCCGCAGGCGAACACCTGCGGCTTTTTTATTTCTGAGGGCTATTTTTGCGCGCATTTCGCCTCCCGCGTGTGCTCAAACACGCGAAAGCGGAAGAATTTTATCTCAAAAATTCCCCCGCCGTTGGCTAGAGGGGAGGTATCGAGGCATTTTGCTTCGCGACCGGAGATAAGACATGCACGAAATTCAAGCTCAGCGGCCTGCCGCCGCCAGCCCGCGGCGGGTTCTGTGGGCTCAGGATCTGCGTGATCGCTGGGGCGTGTCGCTGGCGACACTGTGGAGGTGGCGGCGTGCGGGATTGATGCCGCCGCCGGACTTCATGGATTCCGGCTGGCGACTCGCGACGATCGAAGAGTTTGAGTGCGCCGGGGGCATCCCCGCCACGGCCGCTGGTGCGAAGAAGTCCCGGCCGGCCGGGCCGGCCCGGCGGAACTAGCGCAATCGTTAAATAGAGGAGACACGACATGAAAATAGTAATGTACAACATCTG
>CAZWSD010000625.1:0-1979 GCA_964636535.1 uncultured Acidobacterium sp.
TTTCCGCGGGGTCCGGTGCTGGCGATTACGCCGTTTAATTTTCCGCTGAACCTGGTGGCGCACAAGCTGGCGCCAGCGATTGCGGCGGGCTGCCCGGTGGTGCTGAAGCCTGCTCCACAGACGCCGTTTACGGCGATGCGGCTGGCAGAGCTGATCTACAAGGCGGGCGAGGCGGTGGGCTGGCCGATGGGGGCGCTGAGCGTGCTGCACATGGAGAACGAGCTGACGCAGAAGATGGTGGCGGAGAACGAGGATATCCGGCAGGTGAGTTTTACGGGCAGCGCCAAGGTGGGATGGGCGTTGAAGCAGTCGGCGGGCAGGAAGCGAGTGCTGCTGGAGCTGGGGGGCAATGCGGCGCTGCTGGTGGCGGGCGACTGGCCGGATATTGGCGGAGCGGCGAAGAAGGCGGTGCGAGCGGCGACGGGGTATGCGGGGCAAAGTTGCATTTCAGTCCAGCGGGTGTATGTGGAGCGGAGGATTTTTCACGGGTTCATTGCGGCGGCAGTGGCTGAGGCCGAGGCGCTGCGGTGCGGTGATCCGGGGGATGGGAAGACGGATGTGGGGCCGCTGATCCGGGCGGGAGAAGCGGAGCGGGTGCGGGAGTGGGTACGGGAGGCCGAGGCTGGCGGCGCGAAGGTGCTGGCCGGCGGCGAGGGTGCGGGAGTGGTGGTGGCCCCGGTGATTTTGACCGGGACGAAGCCTGGGATGAAGGTGCTGGACGAGGAGGTGTTCGGTCCGGTGATGGTGATTGAGTGGTTTGAGGATTTCGATGCGGCGCTGGCGGAGGTGAATCGGTCGCGGTATGGATTGCAGGCGGGGTTGTTTACGCGGGACGCGGGGAGGATTTTTAAAGCGTACGAGCGGCTGGAGGTGGGTGGACTGGTGGTGGGCGATACGCCGACGTGGAGGATGGATCCGATGCCATATGGAGGGGTGAAGGATTCCGGGATGGGGCGCGAGGGAATCAAGTACGCGATGGACGAGATGACGGAACCGCGACTGCTGGTAATGGCGCTGTAAGGGCGGATTGCGATGGGGGTGAATGCCAAGGGAAGAAGTTTTGGCGCAGTGAAGGCGCGGTGGAGGTGATGGAATTGCTGTGGGTTTGCGGCCGGTAGGATTGAGGGATGGACGGAGCCGCCGGGGGTAGATGAACGAGCCAATGCCAGAAGCGCTGAGCGAGCTGATGGAAGACGCGCGCGTGACGGTGCGGCGGGCGGGGATGCCGCTGCGCGAGGGCAAATGCGTTGTGTACTGGATGCAGCGGGCGCAACGGGGCGTGGATAATCCGGCGCTGGATGTGGCGGTGAGGATCGGCAACGAGCTGGGGCTGCCGGTGGTTGCGTTTTTTTTGGCGATTTCGAATTTTCCGCATGCGAACCTGCGGCATTACGTATTTCTGAACGAGGGGCTGGCGGATATCGCCGAGGACCTGGCGGAGCGCAACGTGATGTTTGTGGTGCGGCGCTCGCCGGAGCATACTCTGGAGAGATTTCTGGAGGAAGTGGGGGCGGCGATGGTGGTGGGGGATGAGAATCCCTGCCGGGAGCCGGAGCGGTGGCGGCAAGTGCTGGCGCGGCGACTGCAGATGCCGTTCTGGACGGTGGACGCCGACGTGGTGGTTCCCTCGAAGCTGTTCGGGAAGCACCAGTACATGGTGCATATTCTGCGCAGGCGGATGGCGCCGCTGCTGCCCCAGTACCTGGTGGCGCAGCCGGTGGTGAAGGCGCGGAAGGCGTGGGTGAGGCCGCGGGGATTCGAGGCGTTTAATGTAACTGAAGATATTACAAAAGGCTGGCGGGGCCTTGACCGGACGGTGAGGCCGGTGGATTCGTTCCACGGCGGCGCGCGCGCGGCGCAGAGGCTGCTGAAGGAATTTGTAACCGGGAAGCTGGCAAATTATGCGGTGCAGCGGAATCATCCGGAGGTGGATGGGACGAGCCGGTTGTCGCCGTACCTGCACTTTGGGCATATCAGCC
>CAZWSD010000626.1:0-1962 GCA_964636535.1 uncultured Acidobacterium sp.
CAAAGCTGATCAACCCATTTGGCGATCAGACTGATCGATTCAGCATTCACATCACTGCGCCCGATGAAGAGGCCGAAGATAAGAAGCTCGCGCAGGCTGCGACCAAGGCGGGGCAGGAGGCGCTGACCAAGGACGTCGTCAACGGCCGCGTCGGCAATTTCATCTTCGCTGCCTTGCAGGACAAGACCACCTTTATCCGGGTATCCATTGAGGGCGACCAGCTAAACACTGCGCTCACTGACCGGGGCGAGTTGATCTACCGCATCCGGGAGCCGAACCCGTACGCAGACCTCAAGAATTCCGGCTTCGTCTGCGAGATCTACTATCTAAACCAGTCGGCGAAGACGACTTTCACCCGGCGCATTGGGCTTCAGCCGGTGCAGTTTGGGTCGGTATTTCTTTTCAGGAACAGCTTTCGCGTCTACCCGATCGGGGAGAACGGCAATGACTGGTTCGGGTTCGACCGCCGTAAGCAGCAAGGCTATGCCCGGTACCTTGGAACACGCGAAATCATCGGGCGCATAGACGTATTCGGATCAGACGAAGACTTCCAAGAGGCATCGAGCCGCAATCAGGGGCTGATCGACACGCCAGCCGTGCAACAGTTGCGCCGCGCGGTAATGGAGAACTGCCTGAAGCGGCTTGAGAAGTACGTTGTGCCGGTGTCATGGGTCGACAAAGCCGATGCGAACACAGAAGACCTATCCCGCCTGCTCACCGACCCTGGCCGGGCCCGCGTTTCGGCGGCCGTTGCCACCCTTGTCGACAACGACCAGATCGAGCTTCTGGAATACAGCCGCAACCTCATTGATTTAATCAATGAGCGCTCGGAAAACTTCGAGGAATCGCTCGTCAGCCTGCGCGCGATTGCCGAGAAAACTGGCGACAAGAAGCTCATCGTAAAACTGGACTCAGCAGAACGTCGCTTCGACGAGTTAAAGAAGTCGGAAGCTGACGCGCGCCGTGTTGCCGACCAGGAACGCCAAGCGACCGCAGCAGCCATGCAGCGCGCAGAGTCAGCCGAAGCAGAGGTGGCCGTTGAGCGCAGGAGGTCGCACTTTCTTGAATCGATCGTAGACCTAGACGCCGCGACGATCCTAAACCTCCATCATCAGGTCACGATCTATGCGGTCGATATCGCGCAGCAGATCGAGAATTTGCTTTCGGCAACTGCGGGCAAGACGACTGTTCCTAGGGACTCCGTGCTCAGGGCCATGGAGCAGATGGCATTCTTGAACCGCAAAGTCCTTGCGGTGACGCGGTTTGCGTCGCGCGCAAAGTTCAAGCTGGATTCCGAGATGATCGAGACTGACCTGCCCGGCTTTATCGCGGACTACATTGAGCAGATCGCCCGCACGACGGGGAGCGTTCGTCTTCAGATCGACGTTGCGAATGAGCATCCTGGCATGAAGATGCGGTTCAAGCCCATCGACGCCTCCATCATCGTCGACAATTTGGTCAGCAATGCGAAGCGTGCAAAGGCGTCGCACATTAAGTTCGAACTGACGCCGATCGACAAGCGCGGATTGCTGATCCGCGTGACCGACAACGGCCGCGGTTTGGCGGCTGGTACGAACAAGGCACGCATTTTTGAAATGGGATACACAACGACGCAAGGCTCAGGTCTCGGCCTCTACCACGTCCGGCAGGTGCTCGGCGAAATTGGCGGTAACATTGAATTGGAAGACAGCGAAGGAAAGAAGGGAACGACCTTCGTCATGACGATTATTCCTGCGGGGAGAAAAATTTGAGGCTCGATTTCAATGTCCTGTGGGTTGACGACCAGCCCAACGCGGTGAATTCGCAGATCCAGCGCATCAAGGCGCAGATGGCCGACGATGGCTTCTTCTTCAACCCAACGCTGTGCACGTCCATTGACAAGGTAAAAGCGCTTATCGCTGGCAATGTCTTCATGGACGAAGTTGACCTGATTTTGGTGGATTGGGATTTGGGTGGCGGCGT
>CAZWSD010000627.1:0-1955 GCA_964636535.1 uncultured Acidobacterium sp.
TTTTTCACTTCCAGTCGCTCTGAACGGTCTGCGCACATCGGTTGCAGTGCCCCAATGTCTTCCATATGCGGAGTCCGAGCCGCAAAAATAATGGACCGCTGGTCGTAATCACTGAACTCCTTAATCAGGCTCGTAACCACACGGGACGGTCCAGCCACATGATCCAGCACCAGCACGAACGGAACCTCGGCCAGCTTACGCCGAACAATTCCCTTCAAGGATGGAGTACTCAGCGATCTCGTACTCTCAGGCAAGTGCAGCCCATCGAGAAGAGCCTGCAGCATCTCTTTGGGATTACGGAGATGCGGAACATACAGTGAATACGGTTGCGCCTTGGCAAACATCTGTAGAAGTCGAGTTTTCCCCACTCCTTCCGGGCCAAATACCAGCATGGATCTGCGCTTCGCTGCCTGAGCCTGTAGTCGTGCCAACTCGCCTGTCCGCTCGATCAGCGCAAGGTACTGTGCATTCGGCAAATGAATCGCTCTTTCCGCCATTTATCACCCTCAGCGCGAAGCTCTACTTTTCCTATACCGTTGGTGGCTGGTACGAATCACCTCATGCGCTGCGTTGCAATCCTTCCAGCCCAGAACCTCCGTTCCCTTACCTTCCAGATTTTTGTAAACCGAAAAGAAGTGCTCGATCTCCCGCAGCGCGTGAGGCATTACGTCGGAGTAGCTTTGAATACTTTCAGCGCGCGGGTTCCCGATCGCATACGTAAGAATCTTTTCATCGGGAACTCCTTGATCAAGCATTTCAAAGAGCCCGATGGGCCTCGCCTGGTAAACGCACCCCGGAAAGCTCGGTGAATCGCCCAGTATCAGGACATCGAGAGGATCGCCATCCTGGGCAAGCGTCTGCGGAATAAAGCCATATTCGCCTGGATAATGAACCGGCGAATAGAGATTCCGGTCGAGCCGAAACACATGAAGCTTCTTGTCATATTCATACTTGTTTACGCAGTCCAGCGGAATTTCAATCACCGCTGTCACAATTTCGGGGGCGTCTTCCCCCAGAGGCAGAGCCAGGTAGTCGTCGCTCATCGTTCTCCTTGTTGCCCTGCATCCGCGCAATAAAATACTCCTGCACATGTGCAGGAGTCATCAGCCACTCCATTTCGGGTAGCGGTTCTCGGCGGATTCCGTCGCCTTGCTTCAAGATTTAGCACAGTGCAGAGTGCACTGCAACCATCACATCGCAGTTTCTGGCGACATCCATCGGCTGTCGGGAAGCAATACTCTGACAGACATGGCATAGAACTAACCTCGGCCGGGCTCAGCCAGAATCGAGCCGCATTGCTCAACCGCTGCGTGAATCTGCATCACTTCCACTGCCACCATTTCGTCCGCGATACAATCCGGCGCGACCGCAGTCCTTGCCGAGTCAATGACCATCTTGATGGCGTCAGAGAGTTGCTTCTCAAAATACACGATTTCCTTTTCTACTCGTTCCAGATAGTCGTACCGAAGACGTCCCGCGTTGCGTCGCAGTTCCATCTCAAGTTCCTTCGTCATCCTGCGAAATACCATGCCCCGGTGCATTCGCCGGGGCAGCAGAAAGATCAGCTTCTCCTGCAAAAACTTGAACGTCGGTTCCGTGTAGTAATACAGCCTGCTTTCTACGGCCAGCGATGCTCGAATGTTGATAGGAGAAACGGCTACGTCAAAAAGCACACCAGCCAGCTGTTGGAGAGTTTGCAAGATGTGGTTCGCACGCGCAATCGCCCTGTCAGACAAGCCGGATAGGTCGCGGCGAAGGCGTTCGTCCTCCTGAACCCTCCAGCCCTCATAGACACGTCTGATTTCATCTCGAACAAACTCATCGAGCAACGCCCCAAGCTTTTCTCTCGCCTCCCTTGGATGCTCACGCTGAAATGTTCCGAATCGTGCCTTTACCTCTGGAGTTGCCTCCTGGATGTGGCGTTTTAAGTCTTCCTCAATCCGTTCAACCACAAT
>CAZWSD010000628.1:0-1949 GCA_964636535.1 uncultured Acidobacterium sp.
GAGGGTGGCCTCGCTGATCGCACCTTCTGATGGCCAGCATCCGCGCGGGCGGCGGCCGAAAATGCGTTCAAAAACCCGGAGCCCTTCATCGAAATGCCAGTGGGCACGCGCACGACCGCTTGGGTAGGATTCTTGAGGAATGGCCAGATCCGGTTCGGCATCCCGTGCACTCGAAAAATCAAGCAAGAGTGGAACGATAGGGTGACCGAAGGGTGTCATGGATAGCTCGATCCGTCCGGTCTCAGCCAATCTCCGATACCTCGGAATCACATCTTAGATCAGCATGACGATCATTCGAACGAGTTCACGGCGTTGATCTGGGCGGAATGCATGCGTTTGTGCAAGCAGTTCACGGACCAGCAGGGAGCTGCGTTTGATTGTTTCGCCCATCCAGGCCAGATGGTACCAGGTCAACAAGTCTCCGAGAAAAAGCTCATCTGGTACAGCATGGCGATCCGAAAGCAATTCATCTGCGCGTTGTGCGAGTGCAAGAAAAGGGGGGAAGGCACTGATCAAGCGTTCACGGTTGGCACGTAGACACCAGGCGACAAGCTCGCGTCTGTGATCAGGTGATTCAGGAAACCTTTCAGCTGCGAGTGCCCGAAGCATCGGATCGCGCAATGGTTGCCCGCTGAAGAAATAAGCACTGATCTGGCTTGCATAATCCTCAAGTTGTTCAAGCAGGACGGGCGTGAAGTTGACCACGGCGCGCGCACCTGGTTGTTCTTCAAGGTGAGCGGCCATGTCAGTGTAATCCTTGATTGCATGCAGATACGTCCAAGGCAACCGATACTCGCCCGTATCGGGATCCCGGTAGTCTGGTTGATGCATGTGCCAACCCAGAACAACGCGTGTTCGCGTGTCCATTTTATTTCCTCACATAGCAGGTCATTGCGATGATCGGTCTCCGAGACTGCGCTGCACGTTTTGCGCAAACAACAGCACAGCTTCTGGCTGGAAAATCTGATGCATGTATCAATCGGAAAGGTTCAAAGATCCAGCCCCACTCGGAAACAACCCTGCATGAGATCATTATACATGTACCCGATTGATCGAACGGCACGCTGGTGAACGCTGAGGTCGGTTTGCGGGTGGCGTCTGACGCCACACCGGTGGACACGGGGGATGCCACAACGACCAAGCGGCGGCAGTTTTCCAGCGTTGAGAAGCGCCGGATTCTGAGGGCTGCCGACCCTTGCAAGAAGTCGGGCGGGCCCGGCGCGTGACTGCGCAAGGAAGGGATCGGCTCCTCGATGCTATCGAATAAGCGCAGTCAGCGTGCATCAGGCAAAGCCACGGCTCTGCTCGCGCACCAGCGCGCACGCAAAGTCGACGCAGGGGTGGTTGAGGCGCGTTGGCTCGAGCAGCCGCAGCACGAGAACGGCCGCCTCAAGTGGCAACTGGCCCAGGCGCAGAAGATCATCGAAGTCTGCCAAAACCTCTCCAATCTGTCCGGATTGACGACGGCTTTGCTGACGTCAGAGACCGTCTGACGGATCCCGTCGAGTACCTTGATCCGCTCTTGGTCGTGGTCGCCGCCACCGACTTGGAGACAGCCCGCCTGCCCCACCGGGCGCGCTTCAAAGGCATCATCCAGCAACGCGCGTCGCTGGCCGTCGCAGGTCTGGTTCAACCCACTGGGAAAGAGGCCATCTGCCCGCTCACCCATCACCGATCGCATCGTATTTTTTTCACATTCGGTGTCTCGCTCCTATTGACACGCACCGGGCCGGCAGAATCTTGCGCAAGTAATTTCTTCTATGTTTCAATGATTTAATAAGTAATCCAAGAAATCATAGGAAGTTACCCGACAGTGAATAATGGACGGCTTGCGAGGTATCCGGAGGCTCGGTCCAACCGTCATTCGCGTACAGGCGAAGGTCACGCCGTGCAGTCGCATCTAGTCCTGGTAGTCCTCATTTCCGGGAGTGGGGACCGGTTTCAGTTTG
>CAZWSD010000629.1:0-1944 GCA_964636535.1 uncultured Acidobacterium sp.
GAACCCCACGAGCCACGCCGCGTCTACGGGCTCCCTGCGCAGATGCTCGTCAATCTGAGTGGCCGAAAGATCCTTCGTGCGCTCGCGGAACCGCTTTCCCTGTTCAATGCGGCGACGAGTGTAGCCGAGGAGCCCTGTTCGCCACGCGCGGTAGGCGGTGGTCCCCGGAGTGGATACTTCTCGCTGATATTCTCGCTGATAATTAATTCCACTTTGTCACATTTAAGTGTTTGAAAATGATGGGAATTTGATATACTCACGTTGAGTCACGGAGCCACTTTTCTGACCTGACAGGATCATGTTCAAATTCACTGAAACGAACCGCTAAAGACAGGATTCGACATGACAAATCGCTCGAAGGGCTGGGAGGCAAATTCGGGCAATTCGGCAAAGGCTTCGTGGATGTGTTGCGTTCTGGCAACCACAGCGTGGCTGAAACGGCGCAGCAGTATCTGTGCGGCCTGATGCAGGCGGAGAAGCGCAACATGGAGCGCATGGTCGAAGCAGTTCCTGACTCCGATTATCAGGCGCTGCAGAATTTTCTGACGCACTCTTCGTGGGATTATCGCCCGGTCATGGATCGGGTGGCGCACAAGGCGGACGCTCAGATCGGCGGGGAGATCGGAACGGGGCTGTACATCGACGAAAGCGCTTTTGCCAAGAAGGGAGACCAGTCGGTAGGCGTAGCGCGTCAGTGGAATGGTCGTCTTGGCAAGCAAGATAACTGTCAAGTTGGAGTGTTCGGCGCGCTGGGTCGGCGGAACCGAGTCACCCTGATTGATGCCCGGTTGTACCTGCCGAAGGAATGGACTGAGGATCCGCGTCGCTGCGAACGGGCGGATGTGCCCCGATCGGAACAGATCCACCGCACGAAGCTCGAGTTGGCACAAGAGATCATCCTGCATGCCCGAAGACTCGGCGTGCGCTTCGAGTGGGTTGGCGTAGACGGTGGATACGGGAATTCTCTGGAATTTCTGCAATCTCTGCAGACGCAGGGAGAAACCTTTGTGGCGGACATCCACTCGGATCGACACATCTATTTGACCGATCCGGCTCCGTATCTGCCGCCACAGGGCATCGGTCCACCGCGCGTGCGTCATCACAGCGATGCGCAAGCAGTCGAGGTGCGAAAGTGGGTGAAGAAGCAACCCGCGTGCGCCTGGCGCAGAAAGACCCTCCGGAGCGCCACGAAGGGAAAGTTGATCGTCGAAGTGCTGCATCGCAGAGTATGGCTGTGGGACAAGCACAGCCCGACGGCGCACTGTTGGCATTTGATTGTCCGCCGAGAAGTCGGAGCGCCAGGTACTGTCAAGTACAGTCTGAGCAACGCTCCGGCTCCGACGAGCATGGTAAAATTGGCGCGCATGCAGGCCCAACGTTACTGGATCGAACGAGCCTTCCAAGATGCCAAAAGTCATATCGGTATGGCTCAATATCAAGCTAGGCAATGGCAGTCCTGGCATCGCCACATGGCTCTGGTCATGATGGCTATGCTGTTCATGCTCGAGGAGCGACTTGGGTATGACGACACACACCCGCTGCTGAGCTGTTACGACATCCAGATTTTGCTTGCGACCACATTACCGGACCGCCGCCTCAGCCAAGAAGAGGTGATAAGACAGATGCGCATTCGACACCAACAGCGACAGGTGCTGATAGATGCCGCCAATCTCGGTACGTAGCGTAAGTCATTGAACCACATGCCTTTCAACGTGACAAAGTGGAAGTAGTAGTGACGAACAATGGGTGTTTGCACGACAGGCGCCCAGGTACGGCGCACGGGCGGAATCATCATGAAGCCGGATTCGTCGGCAAAGCCGAGGTGGGCACCCAGCCGCGTAGCGTTTTTTTTACGTGCGGCCATCGCTTGCGTTTCCACTCTTCGATCTTCTCTTCGTCGCGTTCGAGCGCCCGACGCTCCGGCTTCTGGCAACTGAAGCCCAG
>CAZWSD010000630.1:0-1939 GCA_964636535.1 uncultured Acidobacterium sp.
CGTCGGCGATGCGGGACTCGCGGAATTCGCGGGCGTTTCGAGCGTGGGTGAAGGATGAGACGGGCTGGGATGTGGAGGTGATCTCGGGTCTTGAAGAGGGCCGGCTGATTCATCGGGGAGTGGTGAACTGGGAGCCTGGGACGCAGGGGCGGTGCCTGCTGCTGGACCTTGGGGGCGGGAGCTGCGAGGTGATTGTTTCCGATCGCAAGAGGATTGAAGGGATGGCGAGCCTGCCGCTGGGCGCGGTGCGGTTGACGCAGGAGTTTCTGCTGAGCGATCCGCCGAGGGCGGAGGAGATTGGGAGGATGAAGCAGTTTATAGCGCGGGAGCTGCGGCGTGCGGCGAAGAAGGTAGACGCGACGGGCGTGAAGGTGGTGATTGCGACCAGCGGGACAGCGGCGGCGCTTTCGGCGGCGAGCGGAGCGCTGGCGAAGTCGGCCAAGAGCAAGGGGAAGGCGGGGGAACGCCGGGCTCCGAACACGGCGACGGCGCGGGATGCGCGGCGGCTGGCCGATAAGCTGACGAAGATGAACAACGCGGCGCGGAGCGCGATTGAGGGGATCGGGACGAAGCGGTCCGAGATCATCATTGCGGGGGCGCATGTGTATGCGGAGGTGCTGGAGCATTACAAGCTGGGTGGATTTCGATATTCGGAGTCGGGGATGCGGGACGGCATTCTGTCGCAGATGCTGGCCGAGGAAGACGCGCGGACGAGCGCGCACCAGGTGTTTGAGCGGGAGCGGTGGGAGGGAGTGCTGGAGCTGGCGCGGCGTTATGGGACTGATCCCAGGCTGACGGAGCCGGTGCGGCAACATGCGGTGCAACTGTTTCACGATCTGTCGGCGGTGCACGGGCTGGCGGAGGAGTATCTGCTATGGCTGGAGTCGGCGGCGGTGCTGCGGGATGTGGGGAAGTTTTTGAATTATCAGGGATATCACCGTCATGCGCAGTATATTGTGGCGAACTCGGAGCTGTATGGCTTTACGCCGCAGCAGCGGGTGGTGACGTCGGCGATTGCGCGGTACCTGGGTAAGAGCCGGCCGACACCGGAGGGGCGGACGATGAGGGAGGTTCCGCCGAGCGAGCATGAGTGGGTGAAGCGTGCGGTGGTGCTGCTGCGTCTGGCGGTGGGGCTGAACCAGGATCGAGCGAGCGATGTGCTGAAGGTGAAGACGTACGTATATCCGAAGCGTGTGATTCTGGAGCTTCATCCCGGGCGGACGGGGGCGGAGCTGGAGCTGTGGACGTTGCGGAAAGAGGCGGATTACTTTCGGGAGGTTTTCCGGCGGGATTTGCTGGTGACTTTGCCGTAGATGGCGCGGAGGATGCGTGGTTCGACGAGGGAGATCAAGGTGCCGGGCCGACGGTCGTAGTCGACGCGGGCGATGGCGCCCTTGCGGAGGCGGATGCCGGTTTTTGCGGTGGAGATGAGGGAGCCGAGGAATGTGCTGATGTTGGGATTGTGTCCGACGAGGAGGATGTTTTCGTCTCCGTTGAGGGAGTCGATGAGGTCGTGGAAGTCGCGCATGGCGGCGCCGGGGGCGAGTGCCTTGGAGATGACAATTTCGGATTCGTAGCCGACCTCAGTGCCGACGAAAGCGGCGGTTTGCTGGGAGCGTTTGAGGGGGCTGGAGATGATGCGGTCAAATTGAACCTTGAGGGCGTTGAGATAGGCGCCGACGAGGATGCACTGCTGCTTGCCCTCTTTGTCGAGGGGCCGTTTGACGTCGATGGCGGGGTTCTGGCGCCTGGTTCCGGCGCTGGCGTGTCTTAGAACGTAAAGATTCATAAGGCGTTAAGAGGACGAGCAGGGGAAGATTGCCGCCGGGCTGTAACACGATTGTAACAATCGGAGGGCGGCAGAATTGTTAATTTTTGCGGGGTGGGGCGTGAAGGGGGAGTGGGGAAATGGAGCGAGGAGGTCAGGACAGGGCTGATT
>CAZWSD010000631.1:0-1099 GCA_964636535.1 uncultured Acidobacterium sp.
GTGTCAGTTCGTTCCGGAACCTCTTCGAGGCTCGACGCATCCTCGCCACCTGGCGGCATGATTACAACAAAAGAAGGCCACACAGCAGTCTGAACTACCTGACGCCAACAGAATTTGCGGCAAAGACCAGCCGTGGAAAAGACGCGGACTCTGTCCGTTTGGAAAACGCCCATCGCGCTTTCCACTTTCCCACCGCAACGGCGGCGGCTGGCTGAGTATTACTTGTATGCGGAAAATGCGATCAGGTCAAATCGGCAGTGGGAGTATGCTGGATCTCGCCATTTCCTCAACGTCGCACTTGGATATCGGCATAGTCAGCTTCTAGCGTAAATCGCTGATTCGTGGCCGAGAGCGTCATAACCACCTTGCATCGCTGGCGAAACTCCGTGACGATTCCCTCTGCACCAGCAAATACGCCATGGCATACACGCACTTGGGTGCCTACGGGGATGTCGGGATAAGGTCGCAAGAGGCAGCCCTTGGCCAAACCGTCACGGATACGGGAGATTTCAAGATCGCTGACACCACCGCAGTCATCGTCGCCCAGCAAGCGAAGTACTCCTGGGATCGAAATAACAGCAAGCCGTATCTCGGGCGAATAACGGACGAATAAGTAGCCAGCGAAGAGCGGCCGCTCCAGGGTAACAGTGCGGTCCGTCCACCGGGAACGCTCGGTGTAGAGCGGCAAGTAGTACTCCAGGTTGCGGACGGACAAATGCTGTGCCACGCGCTTCTCGTGGTTGGCAATTACATGTAGAGCGCTCCAAGGACCTTGGTTCATGAGTCCTCTCAGTTCACGGATGAACAATGCATGCCCGTCACGATACGGATATTCGACGCATCATTCATTAACATTCTCTGCGATCGAAGCTCCCCGGTCGCTTTTCCATTGAAACAAAGCCACATCCAGGTATCTCAGATCGTTCGACCATAAACTGAAAACGCTACCTCTTTGACCATTGAACCCTCCGAATGCCTCGCGCAGGCTTAGAAAAGCTCTAACTGGGCACGTCCCCGCCCATCTGATCCGGCACAACGCCCCACAAAACCGCAAGGGACCATTGGCTTTGCGTCGTGAATTGAAGCTTCCCTCGCTGAT
>CAZWSD010000631.1:1109-1889 GCA_964636535.1 uncultured Acidobacterium sp.
CAACAAAACCTAAACACCTCGGAACCTTCTCCGGAACTCCACACTTTCCCCATCATCAGCAAATCCGCGAGGCCACCCCTTTTCGACCATCTTCCACTTGCTTCTGAATCCAATGATATGTACTTTCCAGACCTTCCCGCAGAGGCCTACAAGGAGCCCACTCTAGCTTCTCGCGGATCAGCGCATTGTTCGAGTTGCGGCCACGCACCCCAAGCGGACCTGACACATGCCTGATCGACACCTTCTTATTGGCGATTTCCATGACAATTTCAGCCATGCGATTGATTGTGACCATCTCCTCTGAACCAATGTTGACCGGTCGGCGGAAGGAAGATTGCATGAGGCGTCTTACGGCTTCGAGGCATTCGTCAATATATAGAAACGAGCGCGTCTGTTCGCCATCCCCCCATATCTCAATTACTCCGCCATCAGGCTGCTCGGCGATTTTCCGGCATAAGGCTGCCGGAGCCTTCTCCCGACCGCCCTTCCAGGTTCCTCGCGGACCGAAGATGTTGTGGAAACGCGCTACACGAACATCGAGGTTATAGTTTTCCCAAAAGCGAAATACAGCCGTTCACTGAACAGCTCTTCCCATCCGTACTCGCTGTCAGGCGCTGCAGGATACGCAGTGGATTCACCGCATTTGGGGTTCTGAGCGTCCTCTTGATTGTAAGCTGGATATATGCCCGCGGAGGACGAGTAGAATAGCCTTTTGACCTTTGCCCTCGATGCGTAATAGGTCATGTGGAGATTGATCATTGCGGAGTTATGCATGATGTC
>CAZWSD010000632.1:0-1887 GCA_964636535.1 uncultured Acidobacterium sp.
CTCTATCGCGGCAAGCTGCGCGCGGTAAAAACTCCCGGCGGCCATTACCGCATTCACGAACGCGACATCCAGGCCCTGCTGCATCCCGGATCGCCCGCCGCGCCCCAGCAGAAGAAACTCACCTCCTCCGTCAGCGGCCGCAATCAGTTGTCCGGAAAAGTCGTGGAGGTGCGCTTCAACGGCCTGCTGGCGCAGGTCAAGATCGCCATCGGCGACCAATGCATCACCTCGATCATCACTGCCGACGCGGCCCGCGAGCTGCAATTGCGCCCCGGCATCAAAGCGGCCGCCCTTATCAAGGCGACGGAAGTGATGGTGGTCCGTGTCTAATCCGGTTCGTAAATTCCTAGAGCGGTTTGGGTCTCACAACGATTGTTCTTGTGCCGGCATTTGGGTGCCCCAGGTCTCGATTTTGAGACCTGGGATTCTCCGTTCCCTAAAATCATTGTTCTTGCTCTGCGCGCTCCTGCTCCCCGCAATGTTCTTGCCCGCGCAAACAAAGACCCTGCGCATTGCCGCCGCCGCCGACCTGCAACCCGTTCTCCCCGCCTTCATCCGCAATTTCGGGCAATCTTCCGGAGCCAAAGTGGAAGTCTCCTACGCCTCTTCCGCCACCTTGGCCACGCAAATCCTGAACGGCGCGCCCTACGATCTATTTCTCGCCGCCAACCTCGCCTTCCCGCAAAAGGTCGTCGCCGCCAACCTCGCGATCGAACCCGCTCCCGTCACCTACGCGCAAGGATCGCTGGTGCTCTGGGCCCGCAAAGGAATTTTGCCGCGGCCGCTCACCATGCAATCGCTCACCAGCCCCGCCGTCCATCGCATCGCCGTCGCCGATCCCGTCCATGCGCCCTACGGCGCAGCCGCCATGGCCGCCATCCACTCCCTCGGCCTCACCGCCGCGCTGCAACCGAAACTCGTCTTCGCGGAGAACATCGCCCAGGCCGCGCAATTCGCGCAATCCGGAAACGCAGACTGCGCCTTGATCTCGAAAACCATCGCCATCGCGTCCACCATGCGGCAGGCAGGTAACTTTGTCCCGGTGCCGGTCACCGCCTACCCGCCCATCCTGCAAGGAGCGGTCGTTCTCCGCAACGCAGCCGACAAGCCCGCAGCGCAAGATTTTCTCCACTATCTGCAATCCACTGCCGCCCGCCGCCAACTGGCAGCAAGCGGCCTCGAACCTCCAAGGCAGTGACGCGAAGCAACAAGAAAAGACCCAGATGGACACTGTCGCACTGCTATTGACGCTTCGCCTCGCGCTGGTCACCACCGGCATCCTGCTGGTGCTCGCCGTGCCGCTGGCCTATTGGCTCGCCTTTACCGGCAGCCGCGCCAAGGTCTTCGTCCAGGCCGTCTGCGCCCTGCCCATCGTGCTGCCGCCCACCGTCCTCGGCTTCTATCTGCTGGTCGCCCTCGGTCCACGCACCGCATTCGGTCGCGTCCTCGCGCACCTTCTCGGCCATCCGCTGGCCTTCTCCTTCACCGGATTGGTCGTCGGCTCGGTCATCTACAGCTTGCCCTTCGCCGTGCAGCCCCTCGCCGCCGGCTTTGCCGCTGTCGATCGCTCCATGCTCGACGCCGCCGCCACGCTCGGCAGCGGACGCTGCGACAGAATGCTGCGCGTCGTCCTGCCGCTCTCGCGCGGCTCGCTCGTCACCGCCAGCGTGTTGAGCTTCGCCCACACCATCGGCGAATTCGGCGTCGTCCTCATGATCGGCGGCAATCTCCCCGGAGCCACCCGCACCCTCTCCATCGCCCTCTACGACCAGGTGCAGGATTTTCAATACGCCCAGGCCAACCGCACCGCGCTTTTCCTGCTCGGAATTTGCCTGGTCGCGTTGATGCTGCTCTGGGCGCAGTGGTTGCCGGGCTGGCTGCACACGC
>CAZWSD010000633.1:0-1886 GCA_964636535.1 uncultured Acidobacterium sp.
CGGGCTCGATGCCGGTGGTGTCGCAGTCCATCATGAAGCCGATGGTGCCGGTGGGCGCGAGGACGGTAACCTGCGAGTTGCGGTAGCCGTGCTTTTCGCCGTGCGCCAGGGCCTGGTCCCAGCACTCCTTGCTGGCCGCGATCAGCTCGTCGAGCTGCGGCGTCACGAAGGGCTCCGCGGAGGTCTTCGACTTGCCGATCTTGTTCACCTCGGCGCGATGCATCCGGATCACGTCCAGAAACGGCTCGCGGTTGACATAGAAGCCGGGGCAGGCGCCGCCTTCGCGTTCGACGCTGGCCGTCAGCGGCGTCGCCGAGGCCAGCGCCGGGCAGGCTTCCGCCACGCGCGCCGACTGCAGATACGCCTCGCCGCACATGATGGCCGTCAGCGTCGCGGCAAAGTCCCGCCCCGCATCGGAGTCATACGGCAGGCCGAAGGCCATCAGCAGCGCGCCGAGGTTGGCGTAACCCAGCCCCAGCGGCCGGTAGTCGTGCGAGTTGCGCGCGATGGCTTCGGTGGGATAACCGGAGTTGTCCACCAGGATCTCCATCGCCGTGATCATGACGTCGATGGCGGCGCGGTAGGCCGCGACATCAAATGTGCCGGCCGGAGATACAAATTTCAGCAGATTGAAGCTCGCCAGGTTGCAGGCGGAGTTGTCGAGGAACATGTACTCCGAGCAGGGATTGGAGGCATTGATGCGCGCCGTGTTCTTCGACGTGTGCCAGCGGTTGATCGTCGAGTCATACTGCATGCCGGGATCGCCGCACTGCCAGGTGGCCTCGGCGATTTTCTTCATGATCTCGCGGGCCTTGTAGGTCTTCACCGGCTTGCCGTCTTTGACGGTGCGGGTGGAGAACTCGCCGTCCTTCTCCACCGCGCGCATGAACTCATCGGTGACGCGCACGGAGTTGTTGGCGTTCTGGAAGAAGATGCTGCTGTAAGCCTCGCTGTCCGGCCCCGAGGAGCCGTCGTAGCCCTCGCGCATCAGCGCCCACGCCTTGGCCTCTTCCTTCGCCTTGCACTCAATGAACTCCACGATGTCCGGATGATCGACATTCAGGATCACCATCTTGGCCGCGCGCCGCGTCTTGCCGCCGGATTTGATGACGCCGGCAAAAGCATCGAATCCCCGCATAAAGCTCAGCGGCCCCGAAGCCGTTCCGCCGCCCGACAGCGTCTCCATCGAGCCGCGAATGCTCGACAGATTCGTCCCCGTCCCCGAGCCCCACTTGAACAGCATGCCCTCGGTCTTGGCCAGGGTCAGAATCGAATCGAGCGAGTCTTCAACGGCATTAATGAAGCACGCCGAGCACTGCGGCTTGCGGTAACCCGTCACGGAGAACTCCACCCCGCAGATGTGCTGGTTCCAGTGCCAGTTCTGCGCGTCGGAGTTGGGCTCCAGCCGGTCGCAGCCCACGTTGAACCACACCGGCGAGTTGAAGGCCGCCTTCTGCGTGATCAGCAGATGCGCCAGCTCATCGTGAAAGACGGCCGCGTCTTCCGCCGTCGCGAAGTACCCGCCCGCCAGCCCCCAGTCCCGGATCGTCTCCGCCACCCGGCCCACCAGCTGGCGAACCCCTGTCTCCCGCTCCGCCGTGCCGATCTGCCCGTGGAGATATTTGCTGGCCACGATGTTGGTCGCCGTCATCGACCAGTCCACCGGCACCTCGACATCCTTCTGCTCGAAGATCGTCTTGCCGCCCGCATCGGTGATGGCCGCCGTGCGCCGCTCCCACTGCACCTCATCCCAGGGCGACACGCCGGCCCGCGAGAAAACCCTTGGGAAGCGCAGCGCGCCTCCCTGTGCGGCAGCATGGCCGCTTCCCTCGGCTACGGTCTTTGCAGTCCTGTTCGGGGACGCAACAGCAACGGATTGTTTTTGC
>CAZWSD010000634.1:0-1885 GCA_964636535.1 uncultured Acidobacterium sp.
AGGATGGCCATGCTGGGTTCGTCGCCGAGCTCGCGGAGCTGTTTGGCGTAGGTGGCGATGGCGCGGCTTTCTTCAATTTCGAGGCGGCGAAGGGCCATTTGCGGGCCGCCGAGGCGATTGACGAGGCTGTCGGCAGAGCCGGTGGGGCTGCCCTTGTAGACGGGTTTTTCGGCGCCTAGCTCGAGAATGCGTTGTTCCCAGAGGCGGGCGTGCTCGTCTTCGGCGTGGGCGAGATGTTCGAGGGTCTTGCGGCGGACGGGATCGGATTCGCGCTGGGCGAGGGTGCTGTAGGTGCGCAGGCCTTCCATTTCAGCCTGCCAATTGGAATAAAGCGCCTGGAGGAGGGCGCGGCGGTCTGCGGTGGACGATTTGGGGTCGGGCATGGGAGGGTTCCGATAGGAAATTCTACCCGAGCGCGGTTGCGTTGAGCAGAAAGATGCAAGTCACGACGTAGAGATGCACCCGCAGGGATGGTTGGTGCATCCTGTTGAAGTACGATTTCTCAGATTTTTCTCTTTGCAGTTATTAATCCGCTGAAAATGCGAACAGGAGTAAGAGATGACTCAGTGTCATGGCTATGCGGGCCACAGCGCGACTACGCCGCTGGCGCCGTTTTCGTTTGAACGCCGCGATCCGAAGGGACGCGACGTGGTGGTTGAGATCCTTTATTGCGGTGTGTGCCATTCGGACATTCATTCGGTGCGGGATGAGTGGAAGAATGCGGTGTACCCGATGGTTCCGGGGCACGAGATAATCGGGCGCGTGGCGGAGGTGGGCAAAGAGGTATCGCGGTTCAAGGCGGGGGATGTGGTGGGCGTGGGCGTGATTGTGGACTCATGCAGGACGTGCCCGAGCTGCCGGAACGACGAAGAGCAGTACTGCGACAATGGCGCGACATTGACCTATGGCATGAAGGACCGCTACGGTGACATGACGTATGGCGGCTACTCGAACAACATTGTGGTGGAGGAGCATTTTGTCCACACAGTGCGGGAGAAGGAGAAGCTGGCGGGCGTGGCTCCGCTGCTGTGCGCCGGGATTACGACGTACTCGCCGCTGCGGCACTGGAAGGTAGGCCCCAACAAGAAGGTGGGCATCGTGGGCCTAGGTGGACTGGGGCACATGGGGTTGAAGTTTGCGCATTCATTTGGCGCGCACACGGTGCAGTTCACGACTTCAGAACGGAAGATTGCGGATGCCAAGCGGCTGGGGGCCGACGAGGTGGTGATTTCAAAGGACGCGGCTGCGATGCAGAAGCAGGCGTCGAGCTTTGACTTTATCCTGGACACGGTTTCGGGCCCGCATGACATCAACGCGTTGCTGCAACTATTGAAGCGGGATGCGACCTATGCACAGGTGGGGCTGCCGGATAGACCGCCGACGATATTCATGGGCGACCTGATCTTCAAGCGGCGGAACATGTCGGGCTCGATCATTGGGGGGATGAAGGAGACGCAGGAGATGCTGGACTACTGCGCGGATAAGGGTATTACGGCGGATATTGAGATGATCCGGATGGACCAGATCAACGAGGCGTTTGAGCGGGTGGTGAAGGCGGAGGTGAAGTACCGGTTTGTGATCGACATGGCGACCCTGAAGAAGTAGGTATGCGGAGATCGGCTGTATTGGCAGGGGTGGGGCGCGAGTCCTGCCCCTTTTGCTTTTATGCCGAGATGAGGACGACCGCGGCCAGGGCAAGGGCCATGCCGATGGCCTGGGTGCGGGAGGTTCGTTCGCGGAGGAGCCATGCGGCGAGGAGGATGGTGGCTCCGGGATAGAGGGAGGAGAGCACGGCGGCGACGTCCAGGCGTCCGCGGACGGCGGAGAGGGTGTAGCGGAGGGTGCCGGAGGTGTCGAGCGCGCCGGCGAGGGCCGCGAGCGGGAC
>CAZWSD010000635.1:0-1880 GCA_964636535.1 uncultured Acidobacterium sp.
TCCATGACGTCGATGTGGAGGGCTGTGCCGCCGCCGCGTTCAGCGGCCTTGACCTCTTCTCCGAGTCGCGAGAAGTCCGCTGCGAGGATGGAGGGAAGGAGGTCGATCGGCATGGGGCCAGTTTATCAGGGCGCGGGTTGGTTGGAGGGCTGCGCGGCGCGGTAAACGCGGGAGATGGCGCGGAGGACGGTTTTGGCCGGGATGGCGGCGGACTGGGTGAGGATGAACTCGCCGGTGCGCCTGGCGGCGGGACGGTAGAACCAGCGGCGGAAGAGCGCGAGGTGGTCGGCGAGGAGGGTGGCGGCGGGTCGTTGGAGCCTTTGCCGGAGGGTGTGGAGGGCGTCGTCGAGGCGGGATTCGAGCTCGTCGCGGGCGGCGGTGACGGGGGCCTGAGCGAGCGGGGTGGGCTGGAGGATGGTGGGGTGGGCGAAGAGCGAGGAGGAGCCGGAGTGCTCGTTGGGGTGGCGCATGCCTTGGGTGGAGAAGGCGACCGGGCCGGCGAGCTGTGCGGATTCGAGGAGGAAGAGGGTGACGGATTCGGGCTGGGCGGAGGGTTGGAGGATGAGGCCGGAGAGATGGGGGAGGGGGTGGACGGCTTCAGGGAGTGCGGTGATAACCTCTTGTATTTGTGTGATTTTGGCGTGGAGGTTGGCGGCTCGTTCGAAGTCGAGGGCCTGGGAGGCCTCGTCTCGGTCGGCGGTGAGCTGGGCGAGGAGGCTTTGGCCGCGGGTGGTGAGAAAGGCGTGGACGGCGGCGGCTTCCTGGTTATAGCGCTGTGGGGTGCAGCCTTGGAAGCAGGGTGCGAGGCATTTTTTCAGCTCGGAATAGATGCAGCCGGGGTGGCTCGGGTCGGGGTGGAGGTCTTCCTGGCAGCGGCGGAGGAGGAAGAGATTGAGCATGGAGTCGAGCCAGCGCTCGGCGAGCCAGCGAGAGGGGAATGGGCCGAAGAGGTCGTCGGCGGCGCTGAGGGTGAGGCGGGTGGAGGGGTAAACGCGGGGGAACGGATTGCCGGCGGCCATGCGGAGGAAGACAGGCGCGCGGAGGTGGAGTCGCTTGCGGGCGCGCTCAGGTCCGAAGGCGGCGTTGGAGGCCTGGTAGAGGGTGAAAAGGGCTTCAAACTCGGAGCCGATGAGGGTGAACTCGACGCGGCGGATGCGGGCGGCGAGCTGAAGGCGTTTGGTTTGGCCGGGGCTGGGCGAAAGCAGGCGGCGCAGGCGGCGGCGAAGGTTTGGCGTGCGGTTGAGGTAGGGCTCGGCGCGGTCCTCTTCAGCGAAGAGCGCGAAGACGGCGGGCTCGGCGGGAAGCTGGTTCCAGCAGGGGTTTTGCGGGTCGAATGGGAGCGCATGCTCGAGCATGGGAGTTCAGCTCAAGGGTAGCAAGAGTTGTGGCCGCGCCGGGTGCTCGCCGCACGGGCAATCGCGCCTTCTGCGCCACGAGAGGCTTCCACCGTTAATCGCACAGAGTTCGTAAAGCACGACGGAAAGTTTCTTTTGCGAGGCTCGGAAGCCCGAGCCATACCCTACGATTTTTAGAAATCCGGTTAACGTCCGGCAAGTCCCATGGAATGATTGAATTACGGGACGTTAGACTTGTAAGTATTTTGGATCGTATCACTTACAGGCGGAGGTGAGCACTGCGATTTTATACGATCTATACGATTTGATTCGTATGGATCGATGATTTTGTTTTATGCGGGTGCGATTTTCCCGCTAAGTTCAGGAAATCAATTTGAGAGGCAATTCCCGGCAGGACTGGCCGTCCAGGCAGTCGCGTGCTTCGCACGCCTTTCTGGTACCCCTACTTTCAGGAAATCAATTTGAGGGGTAATTCCCGGCAGGACTGGCCGTCCAGGCAGTCGCGTGCTTCGCACGCCTTTCTGG
>CAZWSD010000636.1:0-1875 GCA_964636535.1 uncultured Acidobacterium sp.
GACTTCGAGCTCGCGGATTCTGTCGCCGCGCATTGTCGGGCAGGAGCACTACGATGTGGCGCAGGGCGTGAAGCGGATTCTGCAGCGGTACAAAGATCTGCAGGACATTATTGCGATTCTCGGCATCGACGAACTGTCGGAAGAAGATCGGCTGACGGTATCGCGGGCGCGCAAGGTGCAGAAGTTTTTGTCGCAGCCGTTTCATGTGGCCGAGCAGTTCACGGGTATTCCCGGGCGGTACTGCAAGATTGCGGACACGGTGCGGAGCTTCAAGGAAGTGATTGAAGGCAAGCACGACAATGTTCCCGAGCAGGCGTTTTACATGAAGGGGACGATTGAGGAAGTGCTGGAAGAGGCCGAGAAGATGCAGACGGCGGCAAGGTAACGATGGCGGAACAGGGAAAACTTCAAGTTCGACTGGTGACGCCGGACCGGATACTGGTGGATGAGGAGGTAACCTCGGTGGAGGTTCCTTCCAAGAGCGGCTACCTGGAGTTGTTTCCGGGAGCGGCGCCGGTGCTGGCGCGGATTGGAGCCGGCATGTTGCGACTGCACGGCGGGGAGAGCGGAGAAAAGAGCTTTGTGATTTCGCGGGGGATTGCCGAAGTGCTGCCGCTGCGGGTGACAATTCTAGCCAACACGGTGGAGACGCCGGGCCGGGTGGACACAGCGGCGGCTGAAGCGATTGTAGAGCGCGCCCAGCAGCAGTGGGAGCAGGCCGGAGACGATGCGGCGGCGTATGAAGAGGCGAACGACCTGATGCTGGAAGGGCAGACGCTGCTGGAGATAGCGAAACTGCGTCACTGAGATTTGAGGATCGTCATAAGTGGTGGCGAAGGGCATAGCTCTTCGCTACTTTATTTTTGGGCAGATAGCAGCGGGGCCGGAGGGGCCGACGGTGACGGAAGGGATGCTGGTGCGGGAAGTTAAGCGGAACATTCTGGGGATTTCCGTGTATTGTGTTGCAGACCGGGATTTTCTGTTCGCTCCAGACAGGTAGCTGGAGAGGCGGCGACGAAATGGATGTGATCCTTGAGGGTGCCGGTTGTACCGATACCGGGGTGCTGCGCACCAAGAACGAAGACGCGTTTCACCTCTGCCAGGAGCAGGGGATTTTTGTAGTGTGCGACGGGATGGGGGGGGCTGCTGCGGGCGAAATTGCGAGCCGGATGGCGGCTGAGATCGTGTCAGCGGCTTTGTGCGCGAAGGACAAGCGCGCCGCCCCTGAAGGCGATGGCGCGGAAGCGGCGATAATAGATGCGATTGCGGATGCGAACCGGAAGATATTTGAGCTTGCAAGGCGAGAGGCCGGTTATGAGGGGATGGGCACGACGATCGTGATGGCGCATGTGAAGGCGGGAGTGGCGCACGTGGCGCACGTGGGCGACAGCCGTTGCTACCTGTGGCGCGAGGGGCGGCTGGAGCTGCTGACGCAGGATCATTCGCTGGTTGGAGAGCAGGTTCGGCTGGGCACATTGAGCCCGGAGGAGGCGGAGAATTCGCCGTACCGGAATGTGATTACGCGGGCGCTTGGGACGCAAGCGACCGTGATGACGGAATACCGGCGAATCCAGATCGAGAGTGGAGATTTGCTACTGCTGTGTTCGGATGGGTTGACCCGGGAGTTGAGTGACGCCGAGATTGCAGGAGTCGTGGCGGAGGGTGCGGGCGAAGAGCTGGAAGCACTTTGCCGCAAGCTGGTGGAGCGGGCGAAGGAGGCTGGCGGCCGGGATAACATCACCTGCGGATTTGTGCGGGAACGGGGCGGGGCTCGCGATTCGGAGTAGCGGGGAAACTTCTGAAAAAACTAATTGCGGCGGGGGTTTGCGGGACAACTGCGCGCTGGTGGTGCTAAGCTAGCAGGTTTTCGCCGGA
>CAZWSD010000637.1:0-1867 GCA_964636535.1 uncultured Acidobacterium sp.
GGACGGCTGGCGGAATCGGAAGCGGGTTTTGAGGAGCGCTTTGCCGAGTATGCGAACGAGGAGCCTTGTCCGGTGCTGGATCCGGCGACCGGACTGTGCGACCTGTACGCGGCTCGGCCGATGACATGCCGGACGTTTGGGCCACCCGTTTATAGCGCCGCGGGAATTGCAGTGTGCGAGTTGTGCTTTGTGGATGCGCCCTCAGAGGTGGTGGAGCAATGCGCGGTGGAACTGGACGCGGCGATGGAAGTGGAGCAGGCATTGAGGCAGGAAGCGGAGGCGCGGGGCGAATTATGGGGTTCGACGCTGGTCGCCATGGCGTTGCGTGACAGATAGCATGGCACCGCCAGTGGTGGCGAGCAGTTCTGTTTAAGAGGCGGCAGATTGTTCCGCAGCGGCAAGAATGGATGGGGTGCGACGGGCTACTGCGGCTTAACGCGGCTCCAATCCGGAAGATTATTATCCACAGAATCGGGATCGTTTTTCCGAAAGCCGCCCCGGTCAGCAAGCAGGCTGATCTCCCTGCAGTGCGGGCATTCCCAGGGATAGAAGCCGAAGAAGCCGTAAATTTTTCTTTGCAGAAAACCGTGTCGGGCTATCCGAAAGATGTCCTCGGATCGGCAAGTCCTGCAATGTCGCGTTCTTCTCAATTCTTTCAGGGGAGGATCCTCTGCTCGGTGACTTTGGGAACTGGGCGTTGGATACTTTGGAGGAAGATGCAACCCTTCCTGCAGGAAACGTTTTAGATCCAGTTTGCCTGATCGAGCGCCGCTGAGGCAACACGCCGAACCGATGGTGTCAGGCAAGACGAAGAGATGCCAACAATCAGGTTATGACGAAGGTAGAAATTGCATGGCCGCGTGTTGACGCGCGTAACTGTTACGAAAGTATCGGGAAGGCGGCTTCCAGATTCAGGCAGCCGCCTGGCCGCAACCGGCGTTTGAGTGGATCGGCGGCTGGATTAGACTTTAGCTATGATTCCTACGCTGAAATGGACCGATGCGGGCGTTGATTTTCTGGACCAGACGCGCTTGCCGTTTGAAGAGACATATCTGTTGGCAACGAGTTACCAGCAGGTAGCGGATGTAATTACGACGATGGTGGTGCGGGGCGCGCCTGCGATCGGGGTTTCCGCGGCGATGGGAGTGGCGCTGGGCGTGAAGCAGAGCCAGGCGAAGACGGTGGAGACACTGACGCCGGAGTTTGAGGAGATTTGCCGGGTGTTGGCGGCGACGCGGCCGACGGCGGTGAATCTTTTCTGGGCGATTGAGCGGATGCGAAGGCTGTATCTGGAACTGGCAGCGAGGCCGGGGGCGACGGTGGCGGGGATTCGCGAGGAATTGATTGCCGAAGCGCAGAAGATGTACGACGAGGACATTTCGACCTGCCGGACGATGGGTGCGAACGGCGCCGAGCTGCTCCCGAAGCAGGGCGGCGTGCTGACGCACTGCAATGCGGGGGCGCTGGCGACATGCGGTTATGGGACAGCGCTGGGCGTGATCCGGGCGGCGGTGGAAAATGGTGCGGAGATTCGGGTTTATGCCGATGAGACGCGGCCGTTTCTGCAGGGCGCGCGGCTGACGGCATGGGAGCTGCTGCACGACAAGATTCCCACAACGGTGATCTGCGACAACATGGCGGCGAGCATGATGCGGCGCGGGAAGATTCATGCGGTGGTGGTGGGCGCGGATCGGATTGCAGCCAATGGCGATGTGGCGAACAAGATTGGCACCTATGGCGTGGCGGTGCTGGCCAAGGAGCATGGAATTCCCTTTTATGTGGCGGCTCCGTGGTCGACGGTGGATATGGAAACACCGACGGGAGAGATGATTCCGATTGAGGAGCGTCCGGCGCGGGAGGTGACGCA
>CAZWSD010000638.1:0-1866 GCA_964636535.1 uncultured Acidobacterium sp.
GTATCCAGGTTTCCTGTCGGCTCGTCAGCCAGCACGATGGCTGGGCGCGTCACCAGAGCCCGCGCAATCGCCACACGCTGCTGTTCTCCGCCAGACAATTCCGATGGCCGATGGTCCAACCGTCCCTTGATTCCCAGCAGTTCCGTCAGTTGATCCAGAAGCTTCCGGTCCAGCGGCTCCGCGCCGCCCGAAATCTCGTGCGCGAGCTCAATATTCTGGCGCGCCGTCAGCGTCGGCAGCAGATTGAACTTCTGGAAGACGAACCCGATCTTCTGCTTGCGCACGCGCGTTCGTTCTGCATCCGTCAGTGCCGCGAAATCCACCCCGTCAATCAGTACCCGCCCGCTCGTCGCGCGCGTCAACCCGCCCAACAGGTAAAACAGCGTGGACTTGCCGCTGCCTGAAGGCCCGACAATGCTGACAAATTCTCCAGCATCCACGGCCAGCGATATGCCACGCAGCGCCGTCACCTGCACCTTGCCGGTCCCATAGGTTTTCGTGAGTTCCTCGGCCGCTAATATACACACTCCTCGATTGTAACTGGCCCCGTCAGGAAGCCACCGCAGTCTGCGCCGTCCGCATCTCGCCACCCGGTTCCAGGTACGCCGGCCGGGACACTACCTTCCGTGGCCCGCGCTTGCGCGCAATCATCACTCGGATCCGCTCCAGCATCTCCATCGGCGTGCAGCATCCCTTCGGCAAAAACGCGTCCGCCCGGTTCGCCCGGTCAAATGCCTTCACCGTTCCGCTGATCAGGATCATCGGTACTTCGGGCATAATCTGCTTCATCCGCCCGATCATCGAGTTCCCATCCATCTGCGGCATCACCAGGTCACTCACTACCATGTCGATGCCGCCCTGCTGCAGAATCTCGATCGCCGTCGCCCCGTCTGTCGCGGGAATCACACGGTAACCGCGCGTCTCCAAGAGAAACTTCCGCACCGCCAGCGCCTGCTCGTTGTCGTCTACACACAAAATCACCTTCTTAGGCCTCATACTCTGGACACTTCCCTCTTCTGCTCCGCGAGCACGGCGAAGCCGATCCGCAGCGCGCCATCCTTGGATACCGCCGCCTGCATGGTTATAGCCCCGCATCCCGGCCCAGGTCAGAATCACGGCAAGAAGAGACAATAAATCCCCACCGCGCGCCGCCAGAGTTTTCCACAAGGGAATCCACTGCACTGTCACGTGCGTTGCCGTCTTCTGCATCGGGCCAGAATGCGGTGAGCAGCCGCGCCCAGCATGGTTGCCTGCCCTCCCTGACCGCACATGCTCCGAAGTGCTGCTCGAAGCCAAAGCAGGTTACCGAGAGTGCTCATGCGCTCGCTCTGCTCAAATTCAATTTTCAGTAAATCAGCGAAAGTACGAGTCTCGCTTCCTCAGCTCGCCTGCCAAGAGTACGAATCTCATTCCGCCGTGTAAATGTGGAATAAAAAGCGAAAATAACTGGGATTTTTTACTGGTATTTCTCAGAGATTCGTCGACTCACCCTTTTTCGAGCCCCAAAGCGGCCAACGCTCTGTTGAAACTATGTGAATCGCTCAAGGAAAAACCGTCCTGTTGCCACAAAAACAGTGCAGCCAGCCACACGCACCTCCGTTAACTTCCCGTTCTCTCTCCTCGCTCTCCCAAAGATCTCGCTCGGTCGATGCACCACCAACCCCTGTCGAAACAGAATCCTCTTTTCCGGCGGCTCCACGCCGTTCCCTACCAAGTATGCCGTCGCGCAACCCGCAGCCGAGCCCGTCGCCGGATCCTCTCCACCGTAAAACTGCATCCGCGCCTGCCATTCCCCTTCCGCCTCCCGCGCGATTGCATACAAAAACATCGTCCCGGTTGCCTTGAGCACCTCGGCCTCTTTTGCCG
>CAZWSD010000639.1:0-1858 GCA_964636535.1 uncultured Acidobacterium sp.
AGCAATGGGATCAGTACGCCCGGAAATCAAAACCGCCCTCACCAAAAAGCACAATGACGCCGGCAATCGCCGGCTGTTGCTCCCAATCCAGCCCAGGATCCTCATAATCACTCAAATCATGTGGTTGATAGAGGTGTCCACTTCTTCTCCACGCCGACCCGCCAGCGCATCCGCCGCGGCAGTTTCCATTCGATTGTCGATCTTCCCGGGGCAATCAACCGCCACTTGGCCGAGCACAATGCCCACCCCACGCCGTTCGTCTGGACCGCATCCGCCGCTTCCATCCTCACCAAACTCGAGCGGACACCTGTAGCGTCCGCTTGAGTTAGAGCACTAGGAATCTGTCCAGGTAACCAAGTTCGCAGGTGATGTTGAACTGGTTTGCCGGCGTGGGTTTGTTATCGGCTCAGGCCGCTGCGAGAGACATTCTGCTCGCAGCCAGTTTGAGGATGTTGTGTGCGATGCAGATCATTGCCCATTCCGCCGAGACCTTCTTGAGACCGCGCATCAGGAACTGCCGGAATCCTCGGGCGTGCTTGATCTGGCCGAAGACCGGTTCGACGATCTGCTTGCGCAGACGGTAGGGGCTGTCGAAGCCGCCCTGGCGCAATCGTTCGCGCATGGCCTGGACCTTCGGCCCCTTGCGTCGCGCCTCGTCGCCATCGGGCGCGGCTTGTCCGTGTTTTTGTCGTCCGGTGGCGATGAAGGCGTCGATTGCGCGATCCTCCATGGCCTGGATGTTGGCCTCCGAGCAGTATCCGGCATCGGCTGAAAGCTGTGCCGGGGTCCGGCCGGCATTGGCGATCACGGCGTCGACCATGGGGATCAGCTGATCGCTGTCGGCGGCGCAGTCGGTCAGACCCTGGGCGACGATGACCTGGGCCTTGCCGTCGACCGCCGCCTGGGCGTTGTAGCCCTGGATGAAGCCGTCGCGGCCCTTCATGATCCGGCTTTCCGGATCGGTGAAGTTGCGCTGCGCCTTGTCGGGCGGCTCACCCGCGGGGGTCTTGGGTTTGCGCCCGCCCCGATATCGTTGCGGCGTCGCGGCCTTTTCCTCGGCTTTCGCCTTGGCTTCGGCCTCAAGCGCCGCCTTAGCCTCGCGGATTTTCTCCAGCCTCTTCGCCTTGTCCTTCACCCAGTCCGGCATCTCGTCGCCACGCCTGTCGCCCAGCGCCGCATCCTCCTCGGCATCGGCTGCCTCAGCCGCCTTGAGCCAGGCATCGACTTCCGCCGCCAGTTCCGGCTCCGCCTTCTTCATCCGGCCATAACTCATCGCTTTGTGCTTCGAGGCGTTCGCCTTCATCTTGGTGCCGTCCAGCGCGACATGCCCCAACTCCACCAACCCCGCCCGCTGGCACAGCTTCAGCACCTGGACGAACAGACCCGACAACGCATCGAGATGCCGCCGGCGGAACTCCGAAATCGTCCGGAAATCAGGACGGTTCAGAGCCGTCACCGCCATGAAATCCAGCCGCTCCTCGCACGCCCGCGACAGCCGGCGCGACGAGTAAACGCCACGGCTGTACCCGTAAAGCAGCAGCGCCGTCATCATCCGTGGATCAAACGGCGGGTAGCCGCGAAGCTCAGTGTACGTGCCAATGATCGCGGAAAGGTCCAGATCCTCCCGCACCAGGTCCCGGATAAAATGGGCGACATGACCGGCCGGAACAAAATCCTGAACCGACGGCGGCAGCAACTGCGGGTGGTCAACCAGCCACGGGCGAAAGCTCTTGCTCATGACCAAAATGAATCACAAACAATCTCAATCCGCCAGCCTTACATGGACACGCTCCTAGCCGGAAAGGTTATGAGCACGCTTCAATGGCTTGATTCCAATACAGAAACATGGGCCAACTTT
>CAZWSD010000640.1:0-1855 GCA_964636535.1 uncultured Acidobacterium sp.
AGTCGCCGACGGAAGTGCGGCCGCGGATGGGATCGGCGGTGTCGGCGCGTTCGGAAGGATGGGCCATGATGGGAATCCTCTCTAATTCCACTTCACCGGAACGGGCTTTTCAGGCTTGAGATACATCTCAAACTCGGAAAGGATGCGCTGGAAGAGTTCGGTGCGCGCGGTGGGTCCGGCGATGGAATGGGTTTTGCGCGGGAAGAGGTTGTAGTCATAGGGAACTCCCGCGTCGATGAGCTTCTGAATGTACTGAATGGTGTTGGAGAGGTGGACGTTGTCATCGCCGGTGCCGCCTGCGATGAGCAGGTGGCCGTGGATGCTGGCGGCGGAGTTGACGACGGAGTCGGCTTTGTAGGCGGCTGCGTCCTGGCTGGGAAGGCCCATGTAACGCTCGGTGTAGATGCTGTCGTAATTGCGCCAGTTGGTGACGGGCGCAACGGCGACGCCGACGCGGAAACGGTCAGAGTGTGAGAGAGCGTAGAGGGTGAACGTGCCGCCCCAACTCCAGCCCCACCAGCCGAGGCGATGCGGATCGAGTTGGGGGTATTTGGCCAGCACCTGGTTGATGGAGGCGAGTTGATCGGCGAGCTGGGGCGGGCCGAAGTTGTGATAGCAGACCTGCTCGAAGGCGCGTCCGCGTCCGCCCATGCCGCGGTTGTCGACATGCAGGACGGCGAAGCCGTGCTCGGTGAGGAGTTCGTCCCAGAAGAAGCTTTTGCCGCCCCAGCTATCGGTAGCAGTACCTACAGCGGGGCCTCCGTAGGGATTCACGATGAGCGGGACGCTATGCCGTGGCTGCCGACCCTGCGGCAGCATGAGCGTGCCATAGAGCCTGGTGTGGCCATCGGCGGCGGTGAGGGTGAGCAGCACGGGCTGGTGCAGGTCGCGGCCGGTGATGGGCCTGGAGGTCCAGAAGGGATGGCAGACGCCCCGCGGGTTGCAGAAGGCGAGCGCGGGCGGCGTGCTGCGGTTGGAGTAGTTGTCAATGTAGGACGAGCCGTGCGGCGGGAACTTGGGGTGGTGCACGCCGGCGAACTTTGAGACGAGGCGCTTTTGGCTGCCGTCGAGGTTGACGGCCCAGATTTCGCGGACGGCGGGGTTACCCTCGTTGGAGAGGTAGTAGATCGTTCCGGTGGCGTCGTCAATGGACTGGATGGATTCAACTTCGTAGTCACCGTGCTCCACTTCATTGTCGAGGTGCGCGGGGACGGCCATGGGGTCGGCGATGTCATAGCTGTAGCGGTAGATGTGGGTGTGGCCGTCCTGCCAGCTGAGCACGAGGAACTGGCCGTTCTTGAGGAAAGTGACGGTGTAGACGTCGTTGAAGTATTTCGGTTCGGTTTGCGCAAGCACGAGCTTGACGGCGCCGGTGTCGACGTTGGCGAAGTAGATGTTTTCCTGCTTCTGGGCGCGGTTGAGGGTTTCCACCCAGACGACTTCTCTATTGACCCAGCCGAAGCGTGGGATGTAGTCGTTGCCCTCGCTGATGGGGATGTTGAGCCAGCGGGTGGGCCCTCCGGCGGGACGGACGACGCCGATGCGGACTTCAGGGTTGGGGTCACCGGGCTGCGGATAGCGCTGCCACCACTGGATGCGCGCGTGCAGGGGGAGCCAGTCTTCAATGGGGTAGAGGGGCACGTGCTGCTCGTTCATCTGCATGTATGCGATTTTTTTGGAGTCTGGCGACCAGAAGTAATTGCTGCGGACGTTCAGCTCTTCGAGGTAGACCCAATCGATGCCTCCGTTGAGCAGGGTGGGCGAGCCGTCGTGAGTGAGCGCGTGGGCGTGGGAGCCGTCGTGCGCGGGCTGGACGTAGAGATCGTTTTTGCGGATGTAGGAGATGTAGTTGCCG
>CAZWSD010000641.1:0-1840 GCA_964636535.1 uncultured Acidobacterium sp.
CTGCTCGGCTCTGCCGATGGATGGAACATTTTCGCATCGCTCGTGGATGCGCTTGCGACGCAGGCATGATTGATATCCATAACCATTTGCTTTACGGCGTCGACGATGGCTCACCGGACCTCGAAACCTCCGTGCAGATGGTTCAGATGGCTGCGGCCGACGGAATCACTCACATCGTCTGCACGCCGCATGCGCTGGAACGATTCCCGTACCAGCCTGAACTCAACGCCGAGCGGCTCGCCAAACTGAAGCAACACGTAGGAGACAAAGTTGTACTCGGCCTGGGCTGCGACTTCCATCTCTCCATAAAAAATATCGACGACGCGCTCGCTCATCCCCGCAAGTACACGCTGAACGGCTTAAACTACCTGCTCGTCGAATTTCCTGACACCATGATTTCCCCTAACACAGCCGATTTCTTCTACGAGATGATGGTTGCCGGCATGCGCCCAATCATCACCCATCCGGAACGGAACCTTACGCTGCAACAAAGTCCTGAGCGCATGCACCAGTGGCTGGAGCAGGGCTGCCTGGTGCAGATTACAGCCAACTCCCTTACCGGTCGGTTCGGCAAGCGCGCGCGGGAAATGGGCATGCATTTGATTCATCAGAACCGGGCGCACTTTCTCGCGACCGATGCCCACGACCTGGAATCGCGGCCTCCGGTAATGAGCAAAGCATACAAACTGATTGCCGATACCTTTGGCTCGGAAACCGCGGAACGGCTTTGTGTGACCAATCCGCTCGCGGCATTTGAGGGCAAGCCCATCAACACCGCGCCGCTGCGCGACCCTCATCCGCAACCAGAGCCGGATACCAAGCGCCCCGGACTGCTGTCGCGACTGTTTGGCCGTGGCTGACGTGCCCCACCGGCCACCATTCTTCAACGCGAACGGTTACGACGAAAGGCCAAGTCCGCCGTCCACGCCAAGAATCTGGCCGGTGATAAAGCGCGGCCCGGTCGCAAAAAACATCACGGCGGCGGCTACATCCCGCGGAGTCCCGTTCCGCTGCATGGGCGTCCTTTCCAGAAAATGCTCGTAGCCATCGCCCGCCTCGCCGTTCACAATCATGCCGGGCGCCACGCAGTTCACGCTGATCTCAGGCGCAAAGGCCTTCGCCATCGTCTGCGTGAGCATGTGGAGCGCGGCCTTCGAGGTACAGTAGTGAGCGTGCGTGGACCAGGGATGCATCCCACCGAGCGAACCAATATTGATGATGCGCCCCCTTGACACTTTGAGATGCGGATAAGCTGCCTTCGCCATCAGAAACGGCCCGCGGGTGTTGGTCTCAAACATGGCATCCCACTGCTCTACAGTAATCTGGCTGTGCTCCGCAGTTTCAAACCGGCCCGCATTGTTGATGAGTAAATCCAGCCTGCCGAATCGCGCTAGCGCCGCATCCATGGCGGCGATGACGGACGGTTCAGTACGTACATCGGCGCGGATTGCCATGGCCTTGACGCCCAACGCCCTGAGTTCTTTCACCGTTTCCACTGCTTCCCGTTCTGACTCGCGCCATGTGATGGCGACATCCGCTCCAGCTTCAGCAAGGGCCAGAGCAAGGCTGCGCCCAATTCGGCGGGCAGCTCCGGTAATCAGCGCCGCTTTGCCTTCCAGTGTGTTCATATGTCGTCATTCTATCGGCAGCTACGCACCCGATGGGCGCGGACGATGACCAGGAGGCACAGCCAGTGGCCAACATGCCGCCAGGCGGCCAGAAACAGAGCAAAAAATGCTTCGAATAAGATAAAGTGACATCTGATGCCTATGACTCGCCGTGCCCTGCTTGCCCTCTGCTGCCTGATTCTGGCAGCACCTGTTGCGTTTGGCGCTGACAG
>CAZWSD010000642.1:0-1838 GCA_964636535.1 uncultured Acidobacterium sp.
GCGGCGACGAGGTCTTCTGGCCGGCTGCGGAATTCGAGGCGCATGCGTCCTACGCCGCCCTCGACGATGCGCTTGAGGGTGCCGCGCCAGCCAGCATGGAAGATGGCGACGGCTTTGCGGCGGGTGTCCGCAATCATGACGGGGATGCAGTCGGCGGTTTGGATGCCGAGGAGGATGCCGGGAAGGTCGGTCATGAGGCCGTCGGCGCGATGGAGGATGGCGGCTTGAGCGGGGGTGATGATTTTGCGGGTGAGGTTGGAGTGGATCTGCTGGAGGGTGAAGAGGGGCAGATCGGGATTTTGGGCAACGGCCTCAAGAAATCGGCGGCGGTTCTCGAGGACGTTCTGGCGGGAGTCCGAGGGGGTGAAGCCGAGGTTGAGCTCGCCGGCGCGCTGGTGGGGGCGGTAGATTTTTGTGACGCCGCCGGTGCGGGTGCTGAAGCCGTGGTGGAGCCAGGGGTAGCGGGACCATTCCGGGACGCGGACGACGGCGAGCTTTGATTGGACGATATGCTGCCGGGGCTGGGGAGGGGTTTCCAGCTCGGGTTGTCGGGCGGGGGCGAATTTGGGCTGGCGATGAATGCCTGCGCGGCCGAGTTTGCGGCGGCCGTGTTCGAGGCCGACACTGGCGAGTAGGTCGTCAATGGCCTGGATGGCGGCTGGGCCGGCGGGAGAAGTTTTAGGGGCAGGATTCGGCACTGCATTCATTTTAGCGGGCGGGGAAGGGGAATTTGGTGTGCGGGCGAGGATGGAATTTGTTGCAAACGAGCGAAGGCCCGCTTTCGGGCGGGCCTTTTGAATTTCTTAAGAGGCGTATTGGCGGGGAGACGGGTGGAAGAGTAGCGGGAGCCGCGAGTTGCGGCCGGGTGATGCAGGAGGAAAACGTAACAGGTGAGCTGAATTGCTGACTGCCTCTTCTTGTTACTCGGATAGATGCACGTGGTTTGCCGGGGTTGTTTGGAATTATTAGAGATTTTTTATGTGGCGATTGCCGGGATTGGTGGATGGCGAGCGGCTGCAGCCAGCCGGTATGGAGTGACCGGCTTCTGTGCGTTTGTGGCTGTGAGTCGAGTTGCTTTTCGCCTCACAGCCTAAGCCAGGCCCCGGGGGAATGGAAGGGTGACTCGATATTGACTAGGGGCGTTTGTGTTCGATGAGGAGGAGTCGTGTGCCGTGCGGAGGCACCATGACGCGGATGACTTTGAGGACGCCGAGGTCGCGGTGGGACCAGAGATCGGCGACGGCGAACGGCCCTTGGAGGTTGGATTGCTTCCAACTGATGGACATGGGGCGTGGGTGGTTTTCGAAGTTGAAGAGGGCGACGTATTCGCCCTGGCTGCCGCTGGCCTCCCAGGCGGCGCCATTTTGATCGAGGGTGAGGGGGTGGTTGGCGTAGGAGCGTTGGTCGAGGGCGATGACCTGTGGATTGGTGAGGAGGGAGAGGGTGTAGGGATCCATCATGAGGAGGTTGCCGCCCATGATGAGGGGGGATTTGGCGATGGACCAGAGGGTGACGAGGGTTCGTTCCTCATTGTGGTTGAGGCGCGAGAGGCGGGGTTTGCCCCAACCGGGATGGGGCGCGAGGGTGCCGATGGGGAGCATGTCGGCGTCTGGCCAGTGGCCTGGACCGCGGAAGGGGACCCAGTCGGCGAGGAGGTAGAACTGATCGATGACGGACTGGGGGAAGCTGGGAGAGTTGGGAGGTTTGGACCAGACGTCCCACATGTCATTGGAGATGCGCCACATGTTGGCGTAGCGTTCGGCGTTGAGGCCGTCTTTGAGGGGTGTGGGTCCGGGGGAGAGGCTGAGGACGATGGGGCGTCCGGACTTGAGGATGGC
>CAZWSD010000643.1:0-1827 GCA_964636535.1 uncultured Acidobacterium sp.
TTCCGGCGAAGTTACAATCAAAGGTGACTATGTCCACCGATAAGACTCACAAAGCCGCGTCCGCGGCGCCGGCGGAGCCTCCCTCGCCGTCGAACTCCGATCTCCGCTACAACCCCGGCGAAATTGAGCCCCGCTGGCAGCAGCGATGGGCCGCGCAGCCCCGCCTTTACGCCGCCGAGCCGCCTACCACCAGTAAGCCCAAGTACTACGTGCTGGAAATGTTGCCCTACCCCTCCGGCCAGCTCCACATGGGCCACGTCCGCAACTACGCCATTGGCGACGCGCTCGCCCGCTACATGTGGATGCAGGGCTACAACGTGCTGCACCCCATGGGCTGGGATGCGTTCGGCCTTCCCGCCGAAAACGCCGCGCTCAAAAACAACACGCCCCCGCGCCAGTGGACCCTCTCCAACATCGCCGCCATGCACAAGCAGATGGACCGCCTCGGCCTCAGCTACGACTGGAGCAACGAAGTCACCACCTGCCTGCCCCAGTACTATCGCTGGAACCCGTGGTTCTTCCTCCGCATGTACGAGCGCGGACTCGCCTACCGCAAGCAAAGCAAGGTCAACTGGTGCCCGCAGTGCGCCACCGTCCTGGCCAACGAGCAGGTCATCGACGGCTGCTGCTGGCGCCATGAAGATCAGTCGGTCGAGCAGCGCGACCTGGAACAATGGTTCTTGCGCACCACTAACTACGCCCAGGAGCTCCTCGACGGGCTCGACCAGTTGGAGGGATGGCCCGAAAAGGTGCGCACCATGCAGCGCAACTGGATCGGACGCAGTGAAGGCGCGGAAGTGGAATTTGCCGTCGAGGACAGCGCCTCCGCGCCCGAAGACGAGCAGCACCAGCGCCGACCCGGTACCGCCGTTCTGCCCGCGCGGCAGGACGCAAAGGTCACGCCCCACAAGCTCCGTGTATTTACCACGCGCATTGATACAATTTACGGCGCCACCAGCCTGCAGCTTGCTCCCGAGCATGCGCTCGCCAGGGACTTCTGCGCGGGCAACGAAAAGCTCGCGACCGAAGTGGACGCCCTGCTCGAACAGCAGCGCAAGGCTAGGGAAGCCGGCGACGTCGGTGCCATTGAGAAGCACGGCGTCTTCACCGGCCACTACGCCATCAACCCCTTCAATGGCGAGCGGCTCCCCATCTGGGTCGGCAATTACATACTGGCCGATTACGGCACGGGCGCCATCATGAGCGTTCCCGCCCACGACGAGCGCGACTACGAGTTCGCCAAGAAGTATGGTCTCGAGATCCGCATCGTAGTGCTGCCCCGCCGCAGTTCTGATCCCACGCCGGACGGCGAGCCGGATGAACCCATGCTGCCGTTCGTCGAAGAAGACAGCATCCTCATGAACTCCGGTGAGTTTGACACCCTCGGCTGCCAGGAGGCGCAGCAGAAGATGGCGGCCTATGCCGCGCAGAACGGCTTCGGCAAGCCACAGGTCACCTTTCGCCTCAAGGACTGGGGCATCAGCCGCCAGCGCTACTGGGGCACGCCCATCCCCATGCTCTACTGCGAAAAGGATGGCATTGTCCCCGTGCCGGACGATCAGTTGCCCGTCCTGCTGCCCGAAAACGTTGAGATTACCCAGCAGGGCGGCTCGCCGCTGGGTCGGGTCAAGGAATTCGTAACCGCTACCTGTCCAAAATGCGCCGGACCCGCGCGCCGCGAGACCGATACCATGGATACCTTCGTCGATTCGTCCTGGTATTTCTACCGCTACACCAGCGCGCGAAACGATAAGGCTCCATTTGATACCGATACGGTTGCCTATTGGTTCCCGATCGACCAGTACATCGGCGGCGTGGAGCACGCGA
>CAZWSD010000644.1:0-1826 GCA_964636535.1 uncultured Acidobacterium sp.
GCTTGTCGACCAGACGCTTGTGGAGGAATTGTGTTTCGATCTGGCGAATTTGTGTGGTCTGCATGCGGCGGCGATATGGCGCGAGTTCGCGGGCGCTCTCTTCCTTGAGTGCGAGCAACTCGGCTTCCGGCGTGGTGGCGAGGATGGTGGTCATCAGCTTCTCTTCGAGCACGAGCAGGGTGCGCTCGAGGGTTTCCAGATCCTGGCTGACGGAAGCTGCGTCGGCAGCAAGGTCGCGCAGGCGAGAGACGAGGCCGCGCGCGGTTTCAGCGGCGAGGCCTTCCAGTTGCGCGGCTTCCAGCGCGTCGGCGCACTGGGTGAGCCAGGCAGCGATGTGGCCGTGCTCAAAGCCCTGTGCGGCGGTTGTGCCGGAAGATTTCGCCATGCCGATGGAAGCCTGCTGGAGTTCTTCCGCGGCCTGCATGACGGCCTGTGCGCACCAGGCGAGTCCATTGACGCGGCGCGTGGACTGCTTCCCGGGGCGGGACTCGTGCTTGTCGAAGGCGTCATCGATACCGCGCAATACAGCTTCGAGTGGGACGCCAGCGTCGCGCCAGGTTTCAATGAGTGCCCAGTCGAGCGTGGAGAGCAGGAGCAGGGTCCCGCGGCGGCGCTGAAAGTGCTCCTCAATCTGAGTGAAGTAGTTAAAGTAATTACGCACTGTCTAACTCTCACGCGCCCCACGGTTGGCGTGGGCGTGGTGATTCTCGTAGATAATGCGGAGGCCTTCAAGGGTGAGGAGTTCATTGACCTCGGTGATGTACTTGGATTCAGCAGCGAGTACGCTAGCCAGACCGCCGGTAGCGACGCACTTTGTGTCTGGTCCGAGCTCCGCAATCATCCGTTCGAGGATGAAATCGACCAGACCGATGTGCCCCCAGAAGAGCCCGATCTGGAGATTATCGACGGTGTTGGTACCGATGATCCGTGCGGGTTTGCGAATTTCGACGCGAGGCAGACGAGCCGCACGCGCGAAGAGTGCTTCCGCAGAGATGGTGAGCCCCGGAGCGATGGCTCCGCCGAGGAATTCGCCTTTGCGGGAGACGACGTCGAAGTTGGTGGCAGTGCCGAAGTCGATGACGATGGTGGGGCCGCCATAGTGGCGGAAGGCTCCGATGCAGTTGGCCACGCGGTCGGCGCCAACCTCGGTTGGATTATCGGCGAGGATGGGCAGGCCGGTTTTGACGCCGGGGCCGATGAACAGCGGCTTGCTGGTGAAGTAGCGTTCGCAGAATTGGCGGATGGTCCAGTCGAGGGGTGGAACGACGGAGGCGATGACCACATCGCGAACGGAGGCGAAGGTGACGCCCTCACTGGTGAGCAGGCTTCGAATCAGGATGGCATACTCGTCGGCTGTTTGGCCATGGCGGGTCTGGATGCGCCAGGTGGCGCGCAGGTCTGCCGGGGCGCCGTCGTGGCGGAGATTGTACATGGCAATGAGCGTGTTGGTGTTGTTGACGTTGAGTACGAGCAGCATGATTTGTCTCCTCAGATTTCGCGGACGCCACCGGAGAGGACCGTGCGAATGCCCTGGGGGGTGCGGACGCGGAGAAATCCGCGTGGATCGAGTCCTTCCGTGACCCCGGTGAAGCCTTCGGCTTCGTCAACTCGCACGCTCTTGCCGCGTACCCATGAGGAGACGGTCCCGATGCGGTCGAGAATGCTGGCCTGGGCGGCCTTGGAAGTTCCAGGGTCAGCAAGCGGAGAGATCTCCCGATGCAGCGATTGGAGCAGGATGATGAGAATTTCCTGCCGCGACCAGGCAAGGCCTGTTTCAATAAGAAGCGAGGTTGCGATGGGCGCAAGATCGGGAGGAAAGGCAGGGT
>CAZWSD010000645.1:0-1822 GCA_964636535.1 uncultured Acidobacterium sp.
TGGTGAAGGCGAGTTTGACGGGTGTGCCGGGCGGCAGCGAGATTGGCGCAGACAAAGGTTTTGGAGCAGATACTGAGCCGGCAGTGGCGGAGGTCGTCCCGGTCCGAACGCGGTAGTTTCTGGCAACAACACGGCTGGGGCGACGATACTCTGCGACGGCGATTGCCTGCAGGGTCATGTCACTCTCCAAAGTGATGGGCCCGGTGTAGCGGGCGGAGTGGACCGTCGGAGTCCAGCCGTCAGTTGTGTAGAAGATGATCGCTGCGGGGGCGCTGTCACGGAGCCGGATGACAGTGCCCGCGGGATGGGTTCCGGGCCGAAGCAGGAACTTCGGAGCAGGCGTCCAATTTGGCCCGCTGTTGTCCATCGCCTGCTGCATTGCTTGCTGCATGTCGGCATTTGCCTGCTGAGATGCCTGCTCCGATTGCTGAAGAGCCTGCTGACTGGCTTGCTGCGACATCTGAGCCGCCTGCTGAGAGGCTTGCATCGCCTGCTGTGCGGCATCCTGTGAATAAGCAGAAGAAGCGCAAAGCAGGAATGCAATGACGAGAAGCATCGACGACCTGGGCATAATCGACCTGATTTCAGAAAACGAGGGTGCAGGCGGCCCTCTCGGCCCTGCAACTCTAAGGACGAAAGCCCGATCAAAAAAGTTGCCTCATGGATGGGTGTGTCGACGGCTCGCGCGATGACGAATGCGTTAACTTCACCTTATTGTGGGGCGGGCCGCCTGCCCTGGATCTCGATGTAGACATTGATCAGCGAGAGCGCGGCAGGAGTGACACCGGGAATGCGGCTGGCCTGGCCGATGGTTTGCGGGCGCACGCGGATCAGCTTCTCCTGCATTTCACGCGAGAGGCCGCTGACTGACTCGTAATCAAACCAGTCAGGAATGAGGCGCGATTCGGCCTTCTTGAGCTTTTCCATCGATTTGCGCTGCTGGTCAAGGTAACCGGCATACTTGATTTCCGTCTCGACAGTTTTGATTTCGTTGCGGACATGTGCAGGCAATGGGCGCGAGTGGGCTTCCTGGGATGTGGCAGCAACGGAAGGCAGCCAGGGTGCGAACAACGCGGCTTCAGTATGGGCGGCTATATCCTCCCGGATCAGCGGCCAGATGGTCTCGATGTTGACCTCTGGACGTTTGAGGATCTGTGCGTAGCTTTGGCCGACGATGGAACCTATATCACCGATGCCTGCGGCCGCTAGTGCGAACTCTGCACGTTCCTTGAATCGCGCGGTGGCTAAAAGCTTCTCCAACGCCACCGCGCGGGCCTGCTTCGATTCGCAATCGGCCCATGCGCGATCGTCGATGAGCCCAAGCCGGTGGCCATAATGCGTGAGGCGGCGATCCGCATTGTCAATGCGAAGGTGGAGGCGGAACTCCGCGCGCGAGGTGAACATGCGGTAAGGCTCGTTGGTGCCCTTGGAGATGAGGTCATCGATGAGGATGCCGGTGTATGCCTCGGTGCGGTTCAACGCGAAGGGTTGCTCACCCTTGACATAGAGCGCCGCGTTGATGCCGGCCATGATGCCCTGGCACGCTGCCTCTTCATAGCCGCTGGTGCCGTTGATCTGGCCGGCCAGGTATAGTCCGTTGAACGCTTTTACGCGCAGTGAGCGGTCGAGCTCGGTGGGGTCAATGGAGTCGTACTCGATGGCGTAGCCGGGACGCAGCATTTCGGCCTTTTCAAGGCCGGGAATCGAGCGCACGATTGCAAACTGCACGTCCATCGGAAGCGACGTGGACATGCCATTGACATAGACTTCGTGAGTATTGAGACCCTCCGGCTCCAGGAAAAACTGGTGGCGGTCCTTGTCC
>CAZWSD010000646.1:0-1820 GCA_964636535.1 uncultured Acidobacterium sp.
GGTCCAGTCGGGCCAAACGGTCTTCAATCCATCACGCTGGCCCCGGCAACCGCCGACGCGCAAACCTACTCGGATGGCAAGGTGCCGTTCGTGGCCACGGGCACCTACATCAGTCCGGCCCACACAGTCACCCCGCAGACGGCGCAATGGGGTGTGTGCCAGCAGAACGCTCCCACGACGGCGGCGACTGTCAGCCAGACCGGTGTCGCCCAATGCGCAGCGGGAGCAAGCGGAAAATACACCGTGTTTGCGTATGTCATGACCGAGTGCAATGCCATCACCGCGTGTGGAGGAGGATGTACGATCCTTGGCACCGCGCAACTGACCTGCCCGTAGGTTTTTGTTTCCTGCTTCACTTTGCAGGAGCCACGGCATCGCGCTTTTATAGCGGAGAGAGTCCTCCGTACAGTCCATACAGCGCGGAGACCAGTCCCAGCAGAACGCTGCCCCACATCAGCAACGGCAGATCGACTACGACGGAGATGGACGCAAGAACAATTGCGATTTGCAGGCCGCCGCTGGCGACCTCCAGAAGATCTTTGCGATGGAGGTCGCGATCGCGGCGATGTTCGATCGCGCGCGCTCGTTGCGCCAATTGCTCCATGCCATCCGCGCCCGGCTCAGAACGCATCCTGTCCGCGCGAGCGCGCGCCGCGGCAAGTCGTCCCTCGATGGCAGGATCGGTGGCCGCCTTGGGGTCGCTCTCCAGCATCTCCACCTCCGCGGACAGCACGGTGCGGCGGACCGACTTGGCCTGATACTGCGCCCAGGTGTCGCTGGCCAGGATGTGGTTCGAGAGATAATTTGTCTGCGCATCTTTTTCGGCGAATTCGGTCAGCGCCAGGAAGGCCGCCATGATGGCAATCAGGATGGCCGCTCGTCGGTTGCCGCGCCCGCTCTCATGACCCTCGGTCACATGCTCCAGGCTTTCGTGCGCCTGCTCGAATTCCTCGCCCATCGATGCCGCCTTTCCCAAAATCTTCAGGAGCCAATCCAAAACAAGGGGACAAGACCCAGCGCCGCCAGAGCTGCGAGCAGCGCGAGGCCCTGCACCCCGGTCTTTCTACCGCCAAAGCTGTAGGTGCAGATCCCTCTCACCACGTTGTTTCTCGCCGCGGCAACTTTCGCGCGCCGCCAAAGGAATACGAGGTCTCGGAAGTCTCGTGCTTTTTCGCTCCAGCCCAATCGGGAACGATAAAAACAAGTCCAGGACAATCTTCAGGACTTCAGGCGGGAGACGCGTGTAGAGTTACACTGGAGTTAGCTGTCTCCCTTCGCCTGCTTGCGATAAGTCCTCATGCAGTATAGCCGTCGATCGTTTGGCGATTGAGTAAAATATTGCACCGGCGATTCGATGAAGCGATGTCTTAGCACGTTCATCTTGCGTAGTTCCGGATCAGCTCTCACAGCCAGCAAGCCGCTCGATCGGGTTGGCGGCCTGCGGGGCGCCCGCGATCTGCGGCATGGGGCGAGACGGCATGGGCAGGTTGATGAAACCGGCATCTGCAATCAGCTTCGCTGGGGCAGGCGCAGGGTTGAACACGGCAACGTCGTGCCCGCGATCTTGCAGCGCTCGCGCCACTGGCAGCAGACGAGTGGGCAAGCCAAGATCGTTGGCCGGCAGCATGGTAAACAAAAATTTCGACATGCGTCTTCCCTTCTCATGGAGCTCGGAATGAAGCATCCGTGCAGGCCCATCTGCTCCTGGGCCTGCACGGTGAACTGAGGATCGTTCTGGATGGAGATGGATCGATGGCCCTAGGGTGTGTTAACACTATCGAAGGGCTTCGACGATGAGAGCAAAGTGGACGAAGGCAAGG
>CAZWSD010000647.1:0-1812 GCA_964636535.1 uncultured Acidobacterium sp.
CGGCCCAAGCACACCACCGCCCTGAACCTCCTGCCCTAGCCAGGCAAACGGCGCGTCTTCCCTTGCGCTCCGCGGTCGGCTACGAGCAACCTCACCGCGCCGGATCCGCCGTTCTGCATCACTGCGGGCACTCAGGTACGAACCTGCAGAGGCGGCCGGAACGAGTTGATCTGTGCGTTTGTCTGGCTTGGGAGGTCCCGGCGTGCGTGTACCCGCTGTTCGCGACCACTTTGACCAGGCCGTGAGGTCGAAGCTGTGCTCACGGCAGTGCAGCGTAAAGTGCGGTATGGTTTTATGCATAAAGTGCAGCAGTAACCGGGAAGCGGTGCGCGATGGCCATCAGGCTCAATCAGCCAGCCAAGGCCCGCAAGAGTCTGCCGCTCACTGAGCGCGATCTTGCCGACCTGGAACGCCTTCGGGGACAGACTCCTGAGCGTGATGCGCTCGCTGACCTCGCTGGCGTCGTCGTGGTAGAGGGGGTCACAGAGGCGGCACTCCTGCACATGATCTTTACCGCAGGACTGCGTGCCATCCAGGAGAAGGCCGAAGAACTCGCATACGCCAGCGCGGCTACTGACAGGCTTGCCAGCGGTGAGGCGGATGAGATCCGCCGGATTGCACGGCGCCGGCGCCCCTCCTGGGCCGACGAGGACTGACGGCCTCCGTCATGACAGACATGCCGCGCGGACGCATTTACCGTGCTCATCTGGCCCACATCGGCGAAGACAAGTTCTTCCTGGTGGTGTCGAACAACCGGCGCAACCGGGCGTTCGAGCAAGTACTCGCAGCCCGGCTGACTACCACACCGCCAAAGGCCGAGCGTCCCGCAATGGTGCCACTGGGGCCAGAGGAAGTCATGACCGGCTGGGTTTCCTGTGACGATATCGAAACGATTTACGACGACGAAGTACGCGCGGATGTCGGCGCGATCACGGCACCCGCCATGCGCCGCATCGAGGCTGGCTTGCGAGCCGCCCTCGGCATGGCTGAGTGACGTGCGTCCGTATGACGACAGAGCTGATCTTCTTGGTCATCGCTTCGTTTCCTAGCGCCCAGCGTTAGTTAGTGCTTCATGCATAACCAAGGAACCGGCAGATCGAACCAACAGCAGCTGACCAACTCTGTGGGCAGGTAATGATCTCTATAAATTAACGCGCGCCATGATGAAACCTGCACTAACGGCGAGGAAAAGGATGGCGATCGGTTGAAGCCAGATCGATCTGTACGCCCAGCGCGCCTTAATTGTTATTTGCCCTGTGAAGTCGATCTATTACACCCGACAACAATTCAACCGTCTCATCCTCTCCCGCACCGCAATCCTAGAATAACGGTTCCGCAGCAAGTGGGTCGTGGTCGCCTAATTACTGTGAGAAAGGCCGAGCGAAACCAACCAGGGCGCCCATCTCTCGGCGGGTGCCGACGAGGCATTTCCTGCGAAAGCCTCATCGACGGCGAGGCTCCGGACCCGGCCAGCAGAGTGAACGTTCTGAGCTTCAGTGGACAACCCTTCCAGTGCGACAGACGCAGGCGCCGAATCGGCGATCTGTAATTGTTCGCGCTAAAGACCATCTGTCGCCTGTTGCGATACGCGACTGAATCGCCAACCGAACTCTTGCGCTCTTGCGGACCCTAGATCGCGGTTGAGGATGTTATCTGGCTGGAGCACGCACAAGAGGGTGCGCGGCGGCTACGTCGATCTCCACCTGCGGAATACAGCTCAACTAACTGCCCGAATGATTCGCGACCGCCTGGGACTAGCTGCTCTACCGTGGCGCCGACGGCTTCGTAGGTTGGGGTGGCTCGCTGGTCGAG
>CAZWSD010000648.1:0-1806 GCA_964636535.1 uncultured Acidobacterium sp.
GGGACGCGCTGCAGTCGCTGGATATGCTGCTGCGGCAGATGCCGGAGGATGCGGAGATTGGCGTGGTGTTGAACGGCGTGGCGAAGCGGAAGGGAGGTCGGGAGTATGCGAGGGCGTCTTAGGAGCCTTTGGGTTTTGGCCGCCGTGGCGGGGATGGGAGCCGGCATAGCGCGGGCTGAGCGGATTCCGGTGTCGCCGCCGGAGAGCGTGGTGATCGGGCCGGGGGATCTGCTGCAGGTTTCCGTGCTGCGCGAGCCGGAGCTGACGCAGCAGGTGAGGGTGATGGATTCGGGCGAAGTTGTGCTGCCGTTGATTGGGAAGATCAAGGTGGGGGGGGATTCGACGCCGAAAGCCGACGCGGTGATCGAGAAGGCGTATTTGGCGGAGGAGTATCTGAAGCAGCCACAGGTTACAGTTACCATTCTGCAATTTGCAACGCAGACTGTTGCAATTCTAGGCGAAGTGCGGCATCCGGGGCCGGTGACGATCACGACACCCCGGAGTCTGCTGGATGTGCTGGCGATGGCGGGGGGGCTGAAGGCGGATGCAGACCGGCACATCACGATTGAGCGCGGCGGAGTGTGGGGCGAGCAGATCCAGGTATTTCTGCCGAACAACGCGGAGGCCGATCTGAAGGCGGATGTGAGCGTGTATCCGGGGGACCGGATCCTGGTGCCGAAGGCGGGGATTGTGTATGTGCTGGGCGACGTGGGACGGCCGGGCGGATATGTGATGCAGGACAACTCGAAGTTGACGGTGCTGGAGGCGTTGGCGCTGGCTGCGGGTGCGAACAAGACAGCGGCGCAGAAGGGGGCGCGGCTGCTTCGCAAGGGGCCGAATGGATACACGGAAGAATCCATTCGGCTGCCGGCCATGGAGCGGGGCAAGGTCAAGGACAGGGAACTGGAGAAGGACGATATTCTCTACGTTCCGTTCAGTGCGCGGAGGAATTTATTTCTGGGCGGCGCTGGGATCATCGCTTCGGCGAGTTCGGCGCTGATCTATGCGCATCCATAGCGGCCGGGAGACGGGGATGCGGGGGGCGTGCGTGCGGATTCGGCCGGAAGAGATCGTCAGCGTGCTGGTGATCATGTTTCTGGCGGTGCAAGGGGCGATTGTGGGGATTGCTCCCGGCGTGGCGCTGGCGACGAACCTGGCGCAGCCTACGGAATGGATGAAGCTGGGGGGGATTGGCTCGCAGGCGCTGGTGTATGGCGCGATTGCCGTGCTGTGTGCGCGGCGCTGGAAGCTGCTGGAGCGCGCGCTTCCAGCGGCGGGGGCGGCGCTGCTGCTGGCCGGGTGGGTGTTGTGCTCGACGCTGTGGTCAGCAGACCCGGTGCTGACGGCGCGGCGGGCGCCGGAGTTTGTGCTGGCGGCGCTGTTTGGGGTGTACCTGACGGTGCGGTTTCCGGCGGAGCGGCAACTGAGGATTTTCTGGTGGGCGACGGTGCTGCTGGGGATTGGCACGGTGATAGTTGCGTATTGGCTGCCGTCGTATGGGCTGGATATGTCCGCGGGGCATCATGCGGACTGGAAAGGCGTATTCACGCAGAAGAATGCGTGCGGGCGGATCATGGTGCTGGCAACGGCGGTGGTGGTGTCGGGGCGGCGATGGGGGTGGAAGGAGTCTGTGAGCCTGGCGCTGTTCCTGGTGGTGCTGGTGATGAGCGGGTCGCGGGGCGCGTGGGCGCTGGAGGCGGTGTTGCTGGCGGGAGCGGGGATGTATTTCCTGGTGCGGAGGTGCGCGGGACGGATTCGTGGGGCGCTGCTGGGGCTGATGGCGCTGGTGACGGCGACGGGAGCGGC
>CAZWSD010000649.1:0-1805 GCA_964636535.1 uncultured Acidobacterium sp.
AGGTCCGCGCTGCGGCTGATGACCCAGTAGTATTGCTCGCCGATCACGTTGCCTTTAATGCTGGAGATTTCAAGCGCGGGAATCAGGAAGCCCGATTGCCGGCTGGAGGAATCCACGCCATGGGTGACATACGGAAGGTACAAGATGGGATATCCCAGGGCGCGGAAGTTGGCGTTCGCTGCCTTCGCGGTGCCGTTGTCGACCATAATGTGGGGCGCGAAAATGCGCCAATCGGGCTTCGGCACGCGGCAGGATGTCATGCTGCCACCGACCAACTCATAGCTGTCCGGGCCTTTTTTGATGAGTTCCCTGGCGGTGATTAGAAAAGGGTTCGTCGACGTGTACAGGCTTTTGTTGGTGGACGGCGGAAGTCCAAACAGCATGGGAACATACGCATTTGCCGGGGACGCCGCGTGCAGCACGCCCACCGATCCGATCACGTTGAAGAAGTGGCCGGTCTGCCGATTCAGATTCAGAGTGCCGTGATCGGCGGCAAAGTCCTCCTGATCGGGTCCGCCAGTGATCTGCAAATGGCCGTCGGCATCGATGTCTCCGGTAGTCGTGTTGTAGCTGGCATGGTCGGCGAGGATGACGTAATCCTCATAGTCGATTTCCACCCCGCCTTGTAAATCGTACATATCGCCGCGACGCATCTGGTAGCGCGCGTGGATGGTGACGGGCACGCCCGTGGGCGGCGCAGGAATCGGCTCTGCGATCGGCAGATTTTCAGGCGCAGCCTGCGGGGCATCCGGAAGATTCGCTTCGGATGCAGGTGCGCTTGCTGATGAGGAGGGTGCCGCAGTTGAGGTTGACTGCCGGCTGGAAGTTGGAGCCGGCGGCGCGCCCGGCTGCATTTTCGCGGCGGCAAGAACGACCCGATGCATTCCGGAATGGCCCCGCAGAAGCCGCATGGTCAATGCCTGCGCGCTCATTCGCACATGACAAAACGCGAGCAGCATGGTACAGATACAAATACGGGTTCTCATTGGCCGAAACACTTTCAGTGTAAACGTTCTTGCAGCGGTGAAAGTTTTGGCCGTTGTTTTCTGGCCCGCCGCTCTGGCATCAAGACAACCCCGGTCGACGACGCTTTCGTGCTGCGTGCAGCGCGCCCACCCGTGTTTGACCCTCCGCGGTTCTTTCTCCTCAGTCCGATTTGAAATGCGTCTTTGCGATGAGGCAGACCGGAGCCTGCCCATGCATCGCTGCTTGCCGGGAGCAAATTTCAGCCGGCAGATTTTTTTGTGGAAATTGCACTAATAATAGGGCTATAAAATAGGAGAACGAGGGTGAGTACAGCATTGTCCGCCACACAGTCCCCATTGGTCCCCCAGCAGCCACTGCTGAGCGACGATTGGAAACACGAGATTACGGAGCGTCTCGATCGATATCGAGCGCACCGCCCGCAAAAAGCGGACCAGCCCCTGTCACCCAGCCGCACTCCGGTCGATTCTCGAGCGACAAAAATCGCTCGCGCGGTGGCATCGCGTTACGCAGCCGCGCCCACCTACAGTGAACTGTTGGCGGCCGAGGCAGCCCGTGCCGAGGCGTTGGCGGCGGAGAAGCGCGCCCAGCAAGCCACGGAAGCCGCCGCTGTCGAGACTGCCGGTGACCTGTTTCAGGACATCGATTCGGAAGATCACGCTCAGCCCTCCCCCAAAAATTCCATGGAGACTTCGGCCCCTTTCGCTCGTGCCGGCGATGGAGAGCTGGCATTTCTGCAGCGCTACGGGGCCGCCATCGCCACCCAGCCCGTGCAATCGAAGGTGCCGGGGACCCCGGTGATGCCGCAGTTTGCCGCGCGC
>CAZWSD010000650.1:0-1788 GCA_964636535.1 uncultured Acidobacterium sp.
CGAGTTCAATCATCAGGATGCGGCGACCGCGCCTTGGGGCACGCGTGTACGCGATCCGCGTGCCATGGATTTGATCGCCGTGGACGATGTAACCGGAAAGCTCGGTGCATTGATCGCAACACGCTCGCGTGGCGAGCCGCTGCTCGCCGAGACGCTACCTGGGCCTGCATGAGACCGTGCGGCCGTAGGGGAGCACGATCAATACCGCAATCGCCCGCATGCAATGCAGTTTTACCGGCCTGTCTGGGCCAGATCATTGCACGCGTGGGACTCGCTATGCTCTCGGCCGCGTCCTGGACCAATCTGAGCTAAGCTATGCGTTCCCTGGCAGGGGCGGCTATCCGTGGACTCCGGCAACCACACGCAACTGACATTCTTCGCGCGCCTGAAACAGCACCACCTGTACGGGGTGACGGTCGCGTATGCGGTCATTGCCGGCTTCCTGATCCAACTCGCGAGCCGCGTGCTGCCGGCCTTGGGGCTGGAGCCGGTTTTGCCGGCGGGCATCATCGTGCTGCTCGCGGGTTTTCCGGTGGCGCTGGTCCTGGCCTGGATGCTGATCAAACCGAAGAACCCGGCCAAGTACAGCGCTTGGCAGAAACTACACTGGAAGCTTGGCGCAGCACTCTCCGTCGCCGTGGTGGTTGCGGTCGTGTTCTCCGGTCTATACACGTGGAAATTTGCCGAACGCCGTGCCACACGTTTGGCGGTAAAACAAGCCGCCGTAGAATCCGTCGCGGCACCCGCCACACCCGCTTTCAACCCGCCCACCGATTCGCTCGTGGTCCTGCCGTTCAAAAACCTCAATGGCGATCCCAAACAGCAGTATTTCAGCGACGGCATCACGGAGGAACTGACCAGCGCGCTCGGCCAGAACCCTGCGCTCCGCGTCATCGCCTGGGAAACTGCGTCTTCCTTGCGCCATGCCAATTTTTCCCCCGGCGACATCGGCAGGCAGCTGAACGTCGCCAACATCCTGAACGGCAGCATTCTGCGCGCGGGCGACGAGGTGCGCATCACGGTGGAGCTGGTCAACGCCATCACCGGTTATGAGGTCTGGTCATCACACTATGATGGATCGTTCCAGGACATCTTTAAGGTACAGGACCAAGTATCCCAAGCCGTGGCCTCCGCGCTCAAGGTCAAGTTCGCGCAGGCCGACCTGCCGGTGGGCGGCACCAGCAACCCCAAGGCCCATGAGCTGGTGCTCAAAGGCCGTGCGCTAAGGGACAAGTACAATGCTACGAGTCTGGCGGCAGCCCAAAAGAACTTCGAGCAGGCCATTGCGCTCGATCCGAACTACGCCGATGCGCACGCCGAGTTGGCTAGCACGCTGATTGCACTGACCGAGCGCTCCGACCTACCACTCAAGACTACGCTGCCCCGAGCCCGCGCGGAAGCTGAAAAGGCTCTGGCGCTTGATCCCCGCAACGCCTATGCGTTGACGGCCCTGGGGATTGTTGATTCGAGCGCCGACCCCCCGATGTCGCCAAGGCACGTACGGAATTCCGCAAGGCCCTTGAACTTGATCCCAGCAATGCAGCCACGCATGGAGATTACGGTAATGTTCTGCCGCTCAAGCCAGGGCTGGCGGAATTCCGGGAAGCGGCACTGCTCAATCCCGCCAACGAAACCGCCTGGAACAATGTCGCAGTCAACGCCCAGGATCTGGGCGACTGGGCGCTGATGGCCCAGGCCGCGGACACCCTGCTCAAACTCGACCCCAAGGTTGTGGACAGTGCATTCACGCTCGCCTATGCCTACCAGCAACTGCGCCAATACGACAAG
>CAZWSD010000651.1:0-1788 GCA_964636535.1 uncultured Acidobacterium sp.
ATGATTGTCGATTGAATGACATCACTGCCTTGCCGATTGGCGGTTTTCACTTTGAAGTCTTTGGCTGCCGGTGTGATTATGCTTCGGAGGACTTCCGCGAAGAATCCCTTTGGGTGTTTAGGGTCGCGTTCAACAAAGGGAAGGATGACGAAGGCGGTCAGCCGTGAATTGGACTTGCCTTCCGATAATGTAACGGTGTCTGGGCTCTCCGCTGGCGTCTCGGTCTCGCCCTTCCCGTCTTCTTGATTTACCGATTCTCCTGACACAATCCCGAGATATTGGCAGTTTTCGCGAAAAATCTTTGCAAACTCTTCGTGTGTTTCCGGATCAAGCCCAAACTCTTTGGTTAGGGTGTTCCCTAGATACTTCATTTCGGGCAGGTCACTGCCCTTGTAGTAATCGAGCACCTTCTTGAAGATTTAAATTCCTAGAAATGCCTGCTTCTTCAATGACAGTTCAGAGTCAGCGTCAGGTGCGTAGACTATGTTCCGTCCGAGATCCTCGAGCGCGATTTTGGTCGCATCACGGGTTCCGCTTGTTAAGCCATAATCGCGAGATGCGGCTGTCAAGTAAAACCAAGCGTTGCCTACCGGGGCCCCGACCGCCTTACGGGCTTCATCCGGATCCCATGGGTTTCCACCGTTGTGTTCCTTCAGCGCAAGAGGAACTTGGAGAGCCTTCTCCAAGGTAGTCCTTGGAAATGGCCATTTTACTTTTTTTGTGGGTGTGCTGCCGGTCGAGCTTTTTTTCTTGCTTGCCATTTTTGGCCCTGTTCCTAATAGCGATTGCTCTGAATTTATGACGGACTAATTCTAACGCAGATAATCTGCGGCATAACTCAAGTTTGCTGGCCATATTTATCTTGGTCAGGCATCCTGTCGGTCCCGAGGCTTCTCCGGTTGATGTGCAATTACCCGTTCTGGGACCTGCGCGGCTTGACCGGAGTTCCTCTCTTGAGGGTTCTCGGTATGCTGGGGGTATGAGTGATTTGCATGCACAGAATGGTTTGAAAGATGCGGCTTCGGCTTACTTGCGTTCGGCGATGCATCAGCCGGTGCGGTGGCATGAGTGGGGTGAGGAGGCTTTCCGGCTGGCGGCGGAGCTGGATCGGCCGGTGCTGCTGGACATTGGGGCGGTGTGGTGCCACTGGTGCCATGTGATGGATCGCGAGTCGTATGAGGATGCGGCGCTGGCTGCGGTGATCAACGAGCATTACGTTGCGGTGAAGGTGGACCGGGACGAGAGGCCGGATGTGGATAGCCGTTACCAGTCGGCGGTGCAGGCGATGGCCGGGCAGGGCGGGTGGCCTTTGACGGCGATTCTGACTCCCGATGGGCGGCCGTTTTATGGGGGCACTTATTTTCCGCGCGAGGAGGGGTATGGGCGGCCCAGCTTTGAGCGGGTGCTGCGGACGCTGGCCGACGCGTGGAAGACGCGGCGCGAGGATGCGCTGGAGAATGCGGGCAAGGTGCTGGCGGCGATTGAGCATGGCGAGGCGTACTCGGGACGGACGGGCACGCTGGCGATGGGGATTGTGGAGAAGCTGGCGGAGAGCGCGGTGGGGCAGTTTGACGCGCGCAACGGCGGGTTTGGGACGCAGCCGAAGTTTCCTCATGCTGCGACGATGGACCTGCTGATTGACCTGGCGGCGCGGACGGGCGATGAGCGCGTGAAGCAGGCCGCGGTGGTGACGCTCAAAAAGATGGCCGCGGGCGGAGTGTATGACCAGCTGGGGGGCGGGTTCCATCGGTATTCGGTGGACGAGCAGTGGATTGTGCCGCATTTCGA
>CAZWSD010000652.1:0-1769 GCA_964636535.1 uncultured Acidobacterium sp.
CTTCTCTCCGCGTGACACAGAGAACCTGCGCAACACCGCTGGCGGCATGATCGCATTGGGCATCATCATTCAGGTCTTGATTTCGAATTATGGACTCAATGAAGGGGGTGGCGTTGACAATGGCACGATCTGGGCGGCGCTGAATCAGTTGAACGGCTTCATTCCGCTGACCATCATTTTGGGCACGTACTACACCATTGTCACCAGCCATGGCACCAGGAGCATGAACTGGGTCGTGGTGTTGGCCATGCTGTACACAGGCGGCATTGGTTTTGCCGCTGCATCCAAGCAAGGCATGTACACGCCACTCTTCTCCTACTTTCTGGTCTGCGCGGGCTTGCGCTACCGCTTCCGGGCCATTCAGGTGGTCTGGATCATCATCTGGTGTGTCTTCGCCATTGGCTTTCTGTTTCCGTGGGCGCAGTATGCCCGCTCGTTTACTCGCCAGCGCACGCTGGGGTTGACCTTGATGGCCACCTACAACGCACTGCGTGATCCCAACACATTTCCCGCCATGTACCGCTGGTATCGGGATCAGCAGGTGAAGGGTGAGGATGTCAATCAGGTCATGTTGTGCTACGACCATCCCCACGGCCTCATCGACCGGGAATCCCTTGTGTGTGCCGATGACGCCTTGATCAACATCACCGTACACTCCGCTCCGCTCGGGCCGATGCCATTGGTTCTCGGCTTTGCTTCCGTCATCCCGCATGCACTCTGGCCCAGCCGCCCCAGCATGTTTCTTGGCAACTACTATGGCCGTGAAACCGGATTGGTTGGCGATGAAGATGTGACCACGCAGGCCGCCTTTGCGCCCGTAGGTGATGCCTTCCGCGAGTTTGGCTGGTCCGGTGTCGTTGTCGTCATGCCCGTTCTATTCTTTTTCACCTTCCTGATCTCAGATAGCGTCTTCGGTGACGTTCGCAACACCCCATGGGGATTTGTCATGCTCGGTACGATTGCATTCCTCGCGCCGGGCTTCCTGCTGGTTGTTCACCCATGGTACTGGGGACACATCCTGCCCATCATGCTCTTCCTAGTCTGGGTCACACGCTACGTCGCACCAGAGGTCGCCGTCTTCTTCGGCCTGCGCAAGCTGAAAACTCGCATCCTACCCAAGGACAGCATGGCTCAAGCTTGAACAGACCGCATAGGCCAGCCACAGAACCTGAACCCATCGTGGAAGGAGAGAGATGTCCACCAAGAAAGTTCTTCTCAGTTGGAGTGGCGGCAAGGACAGCGCCTGGGCGCTGCACCAGCTCCGGCAGGATGCGCGCTATGAAGTCTCTGCGCTGCTGACCACGCTCAACGGCCACTTTGGCCGCGTGGCCATTCACGGCTACCGGGAGGAGTTGCTTGACCTGCAAGCCCAGGCCGCCCGCCTGCCCGTTTGGAAGGTGCCGCTACCCTATCCCTGCTCCAATGCCGACTATGAATCGCGCATGCAGGCCGTCTGCGCCCGCGCGGTGGCCGAGCGCTTCGACGCTGTTGCTTTTGGCGATTTATTTCTGGAAGACATCCGCGCCTATCGCATCGAAAAACTGGCTGGCACCGGCTTGGAGCCAATCTTCCCCATCTGGGGCATCCCCACCGGCCAACTCGCGCGGCAGATGATCGCCTCCGGCCTCAGCGCGCGCGTCACCTGCGTCAATCCCAAACATCTTGCGCCCAGCTTTTGCGGACGCCTCTTTGACGCACAATTCCTTGCCGACCTGCCTGCCAGCGTCGATCCCTGCGGCGAGCGCGGCGAGTTCCACAGCGTCGCCATC
>CAZWSD010000653.1:0-1767 GCA_964636535.1 uncultured Acidobacterium sp.
CGGCTTATCTCTAGCGCCAGCCGCTCCAGCGAGCGCAGGGTCGCGTCCATATCCGCCGTCACGGTCGTCGCCACGTAGGCTCCCACCCCATGTCGCCCAAGAAATCCCCCAATGGCGCTCAATGCCCGGGGGGTGCCTTCCATCACGTCGTGCCCGGCGCTGCCGTGAATGTGCACATCAAACAACGCCGGAACAATCGTCGCTGTGGGAAAGTCCAGCACCTCGCCAACCGGCAGAGGCGCGGATGATCGCTGGCCGATCTCTACGATTGCGCCATCCTCCGCCACCACAAACGGCTCGCCTCGTTCTCCTTGCGCCGTCAGCATCCGTGCTGCTGTCACTACCGTCCGCATAACATTTTGACTCTACACTGTTCAGGGATGACCGTGCGCAGAATTGGGATTCACCTCTCGACCACTGGCGGCTTTTACAAAGCCGTCGAGCGCGCCCATGAGATTGGCGCAAACACTGTTCAAATCTTCTCTTCCAGCCCTCGCATGTGGCGCTCGCCCAGCGTTAAGCCGCAGGACGCCGCAAATCTCAAAGAAGCATGCCGCAAATATGACTGCGATCCGGTCGTGATTCACGTCAGCTACCTGGTGAACATCTGCAGCCAGTCGGCGGAGGTTCGCGCCAAATCCGTCACGGCCTTTCGCGGCGAGGTGGAGCGAGCGCTGGACCTCGCCGCGCGATACCTGGTGCTCCATCCCGGCTCATGGAAGGGCATGGCCCGCGACCAAGGCCTGGCACTGGCGGCGGAATCCATCGCCAAAGCCACCGAAGGCATCGATTTTGCCGGGACGGATTTTCAAATCCTCATCGAAAACACAGCCGGGGCAGAATTCTCCCTCGGTGGCAGCTTTGAGCAGGTCGCCGAGCTGGTTGCCCGTCTGCAAGGCATTGCTCCGGTGGGCGTCTGTCTCGACACCTGCCATACCCACGTTGCCGGTTATGACATCGTCAGCTCCGACGGCTATGAGGAAACAGTCAGGCTCATCCAGAACACCATCGGCCTCCAACCCGTCCGCGTCTGGCACATGAACGACGCCAAGGCCCCCCGCGGGTCAAAGCTCGACCGGCACGAGCACATCGGAGAGGGAACCATCGGCGCAGAGCCGTTCCGGCGCCTCCTGCATGACCACCGCTTCGCCCACGGCGCCTTCCTCGCGGAAACACCCCTCGACGAGGACGGTGACGACGCCCGCAACGTTGCGGCCCTGCTGGGGCTGGCCGCAGGCTGAAACCGTCCCGGTTTCCAGCGTTTTCCCTTCGCGGCGAAGTTACAATCAGAGGTGACTATGCCTACCGATAAGCCTCACAAAGCCGCATCTGCGGCGCCCGCGGAGACTGCTTCAACCTCGAACCTTGAACTCCGCTACAACCCCGGCGAGATTGAGCCCCGCTGGCAGCAGCGCTGGGCCGCCCAGCCCCACCTCTATGCCGCCGAGCCGGCCACCAGCACCAAGCCCAAGTACTATGTGCTGGAAATGTTGCCCTACCCCTCAGGCCAGTTGCACATGGGCCACGTCCGCAACTACGCCATCGGCGATGCGCTCGCCCGCTACATGTGGATGCAGGGCTACAATGTCCTTCATCCCATGGGCTGGGATGCCTTTGGACTCCCCGCTGAAAATGCGGCGCTCAAAAACAACACGCCGCCCCGCCAGTGGACACTCTCCAACATCGCCGCCATGCACAAGCAGTTGGACCGCCTCGGCCTCAGCTACGACTGGACCAACGAAGTCACCACCTGCCTGCCCGAGTACT
>CAZWSD010000654.1:0-1761 GCA_964636535.1 uncultured Acidobacterium sp.
CATTCCTCAAATCGATCGTGCTGCTGAACCTGGGGTGAGGGGCGGCAGGATATGCGATCGGATTTGCTTCAGCATCGTTTGCCGAGCCATTGGTCGCGGTGATCATGCCGATCGCTCCTAGGGCTAGCGCCCCCGCAATGATAGACGGATATCTCACGGCGGTCCCCCGAACGAGCCGAGCGGCTGATGGCGCCCCATCCGATGTCACGCCTACGCGAGGCGTCGTTCAGATGAAAGTTCGGCCATTAACAACCCCAGTGGACGGTAATCGCGCGGCTGCACCATTAGTGCCGTAAGCTGTTGACCGTCACGACGCTAGCCCTCCCATCCGCCCCCCGCCGATGCATCTTGAACTTCTTTCCCTTGAGCGCGGTCTCCTGCAACTCCTTGAGCGCCGCCTTCTGGTGCCCGAACGGCGCGAACAGATTCACTAACCACAGCCGCTCGCCGCTCTTCCAGTCGATGGGCGCGAGGCGCGGGTCGGGTTCCTGCAGGCGCGCCTCGGCAGCCGCGGAGAGATAGGCCCAGGCGGCGAAGGCGACGGTGCGGTTCTCGGCGCGGAAGAGACGGTACTGATTCAGGATGATGGGCGGCAGCACCATCCATTCGAGATCGGTGAGGAAGACGTGGCGATAGGCCGGCATCTGCATCATCAGCCAGACCACCTGGCCGAGGACGGCGTCGACGGGCGCGGCCTTCAGCGTTGCTTGCGTCGTACCGGCGCGGACAGCTTCGGACGCCGCCTCGCCCTTGCCGGACGCTGCCTTGGAGCCCGCGCCGGTGGCGGGGGCTGCCCCCTCTCCCCTCTTCGGCACCTTTCCCCTCGACGCTTTCTGCGTTTGCGGCTTCTGCCTTTCCTAAAAGCTACCGATGGGCGACGGCGGCTGTAAAGTGCAATGTTGATAGATTCTTGCGAAATTTAACTTATGCGCGAGAAGCGCGGCCGCCAGGGCAAACTACAGCCGGAGCGCCCGTGCTTGCCGCCAAACAAGAAGGCTTGCCGGTCGAGGAGCGTGTCCGTAGCCTCATCGACGAACGCCGGCTTTGCTCGCGGGGCGCCATGAAGAACCTTCTCCTGCTTCTCTGCCTTTTGCCGCTTCTCGGATGCGTGGGAAAGGTGGATGTCGAACCGGTCACCCTCGACAACCCTCCCGACTTCGCGAAAGCCCCGGGGAAATATGCGGTTGTCATTCTGGGCGGACAATGGACGTTTCCGGCGGATCAGCGGGTTCTTCCGACTCTGCCTATTCAGGAAGCGCCACTCTCGTGTTCCCCCTTCTACGTTCGCGCAGACACCGCCTACGAAAAAACCGCGAAACGGTTGCTGGAAGCCACCCTCGATGACGTCACCATCCTCCCATCCTCACCTTCCTATCAGGAACTCGCACAGGATGGATACGATGCGGCGATAACCATCCGGCAAGGCCCGGCGACGGCCCAATTCTATGTAGCAGGCCTCTCGGCCACCGCTCGGGCTTCGGTGGCCGTGCAGACGACGGTGGCCAACGGCAGCGGAAAGAGCGAACGGCGGTCGTTCATCGGCGATGGCGCGGCGACAAATCAGTCGATATGGCCGTGCAAGGTCATCAGCGATGCGTTGAACAGCGCGTTTCAGCAGGCGCTGCAGCGGGCGATGATCGATGCGACATCCGCACTGCGCAGCGAACTGCCGCAGGCCAAAGCATCGCGCCCGACCTCCCACGAAAATTGATGGAGCCGAGGCGATCGGCGTTTCGCCGGCGACTCAGGGACCGTCAATCT
>CAZWSD010000655.1:0-1760 GCA_964636535.1 uncultured Acidobacterium sp.
GCGCCGTTGGTGAACTCCTGCGAGCCAGAGCCGACGAAGCTGCTGCCGCCCTGCGTAATCTCGGCGGCCCCGGCAATGACGCCGAGCGCAATGGATGTTCCAAAGATTTGCAGATAATGGTTGTTGACCTTGTCCTTCAATCCCTCTTCGCCAATCTGGTCGAGGCCGTGGAACTGGTCAAGATCGACGGAGTAGCCGTCCGGCATAATCATGCGGTGGAAGACAACAGCCAAACGACGCTGCTGGCCGAACCCGGCAGCGCCGATCTTGCGCGCCTCACCCAGCACGATGGTTCCGTCGGGTATCAGCACATGCTGGTGATCGTGCGAGTAAACGGGATTCGAGACGAGCACCTTGACTGGGCCAACCGCATCGCCGTCCAGCCGATTCATCAGAACCGTGTCCAGCGTGGTCCCTTCATAGATCACATACGGCTGGCCGACAGCGGAGTCGATGTTTACCTCCGGCCCGCGCGGTAGCGATGCCTGCCCGGTTACAGGCGGCGTTGACTGGCCTGGAACCCGCGGAGCAATCAAGCTGCTGCCGGATTGCGTCGCGACGGCAGAGGGATTCTGCGCAGAGGAGTACCCGGTTGGCAGGACACCTTCTGAGGATCTCTGCTGCTGGACGGGTGAGTCCGCCTGTCGCGTATAGACAAGGTTCGACGCAAAGCGGGAGTTGTAGGCCAACTCTCGTTCCTTTGCAGCGAGCTGCTGCGCCTGCTGCTGCTCCGGCGTGAGCTGTTGCGGCCCGTTGCCCGGTTGTCCGTAGGCGGCTTGCGGGCAAGTCTGCCCCTGAACACAAGGAATCGCCTGACCCGTGGGGTCATACGCGGCTGCGGCAGAGCGTTGGGCAGGTGTGGCATTCGCAAGCGCGGGATCGGCACCCGTCGCCAGCGCAGTCTGCTCCACCTCTTTTTGGCGCTCAGCGGCGAGCTGGCTCTTCAGGTCGGCGACGTTGTTGTCGGTGTTGTCCTGAACCGCTGGCTGCGGCGGCTGGTTCTTCGCTGCCTGCGTCTGCGGCTTCTTTCCAGTGGAGCTGAAGACCGCCGCCACAATCACCAGCAGCGCCGCTCCCAGATACAGAAACAGTTTCATGTTCTTCTGGAGAACGCCCTTCGGATCGAGGACACGCTGCCGCAATTCCGGCTCGGACTGCATCACGCTTTCTGAGGCAACATTCACTTCCGTCATGGCCTACCCCTTCCGCGAGAACTCCATCCGCTTCTTGCCCAGCTCGACGTAGCCGGAATCCATCACCTTCGGGATGATGTACGTGCCGTTGCGCAAGTCGTAGTTGATCAGGTTTGGCTTGCCGTCCTTCATCTCGTAGACCGAAAACTTCTCCGGCGCATCGGTCTTGATGTAGGTGAACTTGTCATCGTGGTAAATCGACTGGATATTGAAGGGCGCTTCATTGGCCCTGAAGGTGTAGTCGAACTTGAGTTCAAGCGGATACGCGCTCTTGTACTCGTCTACGGCCTGCGTAATGTGGGCCTGCACGGCAGCAAGCTGTTGCCTGGCCTGATCGAGTTGCACGGCCGGCACAAACTGAGCAGGACCGTTGGCGGCGACGATGGAGGAGCGGTCGGCAGGCTCGATCAACACTTTCAAATCGGGCGCGTAGCTCGTGCCCGAAACGTCCTGCAGGGTGAAGCTGTAGATGTTCCCCTTGTCGGTGATCAGATTCAGGTTCGAACTGATCCCGGCCTTGGCAGGATGTACGAAGCAGAAGTTGCCCACCACATCGACCACCCAGAA
>CAZWSD010000656.1:0-1760 GCA_964636535.1 uncultured Acidobacterium sp.
AGGTGAAGAAGAAGCAGGCGTGCTCGACGTCGTGCCAGGTGTTGTTGCGCAGGGCCAGTTCGTAGGCGGCGGGGGTGTGCCAGAGGACGAACGAGATGTTGGTGATGAGCCAGACAAAGACAGGGTGGGTGATGAGGTCCTGGAGCCAGTGGAAGGCCTTGGAGTTCATCCATGGGGCGAGGTCGTTCTTGACGAAGGAGCGCGGGAGGCCGCGCAGGATGGGCACGGTGGGCGCGCCGAGGACAATGAGAATCGGGGAGAAGGACATGAGCAGCACATGCTGGGTCATGTGCGCGAAGAGCAGGAACTGGCCGAGAGCGTCGATGGGCGATGCGATGGCGAGCCAGGCGACGGCGATTCCTGAAAGGAAGGAGATCATGCGCCAGGGTGGAAGTTCGCGGGGGCGGGTGGCATGGGCGAGTCGCCATCCACGGACGTAGAGGATGGCGAGCACGATGGAGCCGATCGTGGGGATCAGAGGGATGTTCCACGATTGCGCAATGGCCTTCGAAAGGGCGTCAGACACGGGAGAGAGATTCCTGCATGGCTACGGCCAGCGTAGGGAAGCGGGCCGGGGCGTGTTGAGAGACGGATGGGCCGTGCGACGGGTTGAGCAGACGGAAGCGAAAGAGCATGGTTGACGCAGGCAGGGAGGCAGCCGGGGGCTGCATTCCAAGGGGCGCGTTTCTTCCATGATAACGCCGCGGCGTGGGGGCCTCAGGAGACGGTTTCAGCGCTGTATCGGGTGATCAGGCCGGTTTGTACGGCGTGGCGGAAGACCGCGGCGAAGATCCAGTAGGCGAGGACGATATAAGCAATGGCCAGGGCGAAGGCGATGGCGAGGAATGCTTGGTTGAAGGTCTGGTGGGCGACGACGGCGCGCATGCCTTCAAAGATATAGGAGGGGGGCAGTAGGCGGGCGATCCACTGCATGGGCGCCGGGAGGGTGTCGAGGGGGTAATAGACGCAGGCGAAGGGAGCGATGAGGGCGGGGATGGGCCAGACGAGCCATTCGGCGGCGGGGCCGAAGCGGAGAACGATGGCAATGGAGGCGACTCCGAGGGCCATGCCGTTGAGGAAGAGGACGAAGACGAAGGGCAGGAGCATGGCTCCGTAGGCGGTGAAGTTGAGGCCGAAGGCGGCGGTGGCGACGGCGATCATGACGGCGAGTCCAACGAGGCTGGTGGCGAGACTGGTGAGGAGGAGTCCGGCAATGTACTCGGTCATGGTGATGGGGGTGGCAAAGACGTTGAGGAAGTTGCGCGACCAGACATCCTCAAAAAAAGCGGTGGTGACGCCCTGCATGACGCGGGACATGAAATCCCAGAAGAGAACGGCGCCGAGCAGGGCGGGGACAAAGTGGTAGCGGGTGTGAGTGAGGCCGCCGAGGAATTTTGTCATGAAGCCCCAGAGGACCATGTCGATGGTGACCCAGGCAAAGAGCGGTACGATGCGGGCTGCGCTGCCGCGGTAGAGATAGAACTGGCGGAGTGGGATGGCGGCGATGCGGGCGAGGTTCATGACTGAAGGGCTCCGAGATGGAGGGGTTCGCGGGCGACGCTGATGAAGAGCTCTTCGAGCGTGGATTTGCCGTACTGAGCGGGAAGGGTGCGCGGATCGCCGGAAAGGACGATTTCTCCCCTGGAGAGAAACATGACGCGGGAGCAGACCTCTTCGACCTCGTACATGTTGTGGGAGGTCCAGAGGACGCCGGTCCGGGTGCGGGCGGCGTAGTCGCGGATGGTGGCGCGGATGTCGCG
>CAZWSD010000657.1:0-1755 GCA_964636535.1 uncultured Acidobacterium sp.
TCGATGCGGAACTGGGTGGTGAGGACGCGGGCGAGGTTTCGGGGCAGGCCGTCGACGTGGAGGGTGACGGGCGCGGCGGGTCCGGTGGTGGAGTTGTCGTCGTAGTTCCAGACGAGGATGCTGACGGTGTGTGCGCCGCGTGTGGCGAGGACGCCGATATCGGCCTGGGAGCGGACGCTGTTTTGGAGGATCTGGTTGAGGGTGAGCTGGCCGGTGCTGGTGGCGGCGATGCGGGTGGGCTGGAGCATGCCGAAGATGCGGAATGCGTTGAGGATGGGCTTGTCGACTCCGTGGGTCATGAGCGAACGGTAGCCGTAAAACCAGGGGTGACCGGGAAATGTAAACGCCCAGGTTACATATCCCTGGAGGTTGACGTGGTATTGGGCGGCGAGTGCGAGGGTTCGGGTGAAGAGCTCGGCCTCGTAGCTGGCGTACTGGGGCGAGTTGCGGTAGGCGTTTTCAGGATGGAGGCTGGCGGCGCATGCGGCGCAGCCTTCGGGGTCGGATTCGCTGATGACGATGGGGAGATGGCGGAGGGTGGGGAAAGTGCGGACGATGGCGAAGCCGTGGGCGATGTCCTGGAGCTGGTGGCGGAGGTCCATCTGGGCGTGGCCATCGACCATGCGGGTGCGACCCTTGGCGTGGAAGGAGATGAAGTCGATGGGCGAGCCGGTTTTGCCGGTGGCGTAGTTTTTGCCGCTGACGCAGTGGGTGAGGAATGCGCGGAGATAGTTGGCGGCGTGTGACCAGGCGGGTCCTGTGGTGGCCGGTCCTCCGACTTTGGCGGTGGGCAGGGCGCGTTTGACGGCGGCGGCGGAGTAGTCATAGAGCATTTCATACTGGGCCTCAGTGCCGTGCCAGTAGCCGATATCGGGCTCGTTCCAGACTTCCCAGTCCCAATGCTGGACGTTGGCGCGGCCGTAGCGGTGGATGGAGTGGCGGACCCAGTGTTCGACGAGCTGGGACCATTTGTTGTAGTTATTGGGCGGGTAGGACCATCCTGTGAAGAGCGGACCCGTGGGCCAGTGGTGGCGGTAGGGATGGGGATGGGTGGAGAGGGCCCTGGGCATGAAGCCGATTTCGACGTAGGGTGTGATGCCGGCGGCTTTGTAGGTGTCAAAGATGTGGTCGAGGATTTTCCAGTTGTAGACGGGCTTGCCGGAGGCGGTCTGGCTGTAAGCGTTGGTGGATCCCCATTTGAGGGCGGGGGCGCCGTTGCCGGTGGTGAGGAGATTGTGGGTGCGGTCATGGAAGCCGTAGGGGCTGAGGTGGCCGAGCTGGTTGAGGAGCGCGCGACCTTCGGGGGAGTAGGTGTAGTTGGGCTCGTCGTGTCCGATGTAGGTCCAGATGGGTTTGAGGGAGCCGGTGGTCTGGTTGAGGTGGACGCGGATCTGGATGGGCTGCTGCGCGGGAAGCGGGATGGGGAGCAGGCTGAGGGGAATTGCGGCGAGGAGGGTCAGCAGCTTTTTCATGAGTGCTCCTATTTGGAGGTGAAAACGTATTCTAGATTTGCTTGAGGAAGCCATCATAGAACATGCCGTGCTTTCGATGATGGAGACGGACGAGAGGAATTGCGAGGGTCGGCCTTCGGCCGATTCCCACGTCCCCTTCGTGGACATGGGGCACCCCGGCTGATTCTCCTCGGCTGCGCTCGGGGCATGATCTCCGCTTCGATGGCTCACCGGCTGATGAGCCATCTTCGGTCGGGATGACAACATTTTTCCAACTACTGCAACAGACTGCGTCTTTCGCGTT
>CAZWSD010000658.1:0-1722 GCA_964636535.1 uncultured Acidobacterium sp.
CACCTGAACCTGCTGGTGACGCATATCGGCTATCCAAATTTCGCTTATGCGATGCCGGCTGGCGGCGTGGAGAACGAAGCTACCGTTCCGACGACAATCGCCGCGATGTTGCTGCAGAGCTACCAGAAGGAGATTCACGTGTTTGCCGACTGGCCGAAGGGAGAGGATGCGTCTTTTGGCAATCTGTTGGCGGTGGGAGACTTTCTGGTTTCCAGCAAAATGGCTGACGGGCATGTTCGATATGTGCGGATTACAAGTCAGCGCGGCGGTTGGTGCCGAATAGCGAATCCATGGGGCGGCAGCCAAGCCGTGAGAGTGCGCGTGCCGGGAAGAAAAACGGAAGTGCTTCATGGGGCAGTATTGGATGTGGCCACACGTGCCGGGGAACGGCTGGTATTTGAGCCAATGTCTAAATGAAAGGTAGGATTCGCCGCTAGCAGGACTCTATTCATAAGAGCAAGTGACAATGTCGACGGCTGAGCCAGTCCGGGGAATTCTGACGGCGGGATGAGTGAAGGGGTTGTTGCCCGGCGAGAACTTAACCAGGCAGAAACCCGGTCCTCGCTCAGCCAAAGTGCAAGACGCCTTAGGCGTAGAACGGTATATGATCATCCCTGCCATTGACACGAGATTATGGCTGGCGTGGGAGGTGATTTCCAAAGCGATCGACAAGCTGCCGGAATGGGGGCAGATCATTCTGACGGTGTCAGGAATTGCCGTTGGCGGATGGGAGATCGCTCATTACGGGTGGTCATTTATTTGGCGCGCAATCTTTAGTCCGGAGTTCTGACATCGGTGGTTGTCAGGCGCGGGGCAACGGCTTTGTTTGGCTACGATGTCGTGGAGGTACGGGGAATCCGGGCAGCGGAGTGTTACCGTGAGAACCGGTGAAGATGGAGTTAGGGAGGCACCTTTCAGTGACAATGCCATGAAAATGGGCATTCCGGGAGCTGAAATAGCCGTAAAGAGACTCAGGATCGCTGAAAATCCCTTGTGGGTGCCAGGCGCTGTTTGCAGGAAGGGTCCATGCGTAAGCTGGAGGAGAGATTTTTCGAAGCTGATTCAGTTAGGATGAAGCGACATGAACCAGCCAATCATATTTGTAAGCGGAAGCAAAGGCGGGGTGGGAAAGTCGATCACCTCGATGGCGGTGGTTGATTATCTGGCGACGGAGCAGCGTAATCTGCGGTTGCTGGAGGCCGATACGACGAATCCGGATGTCTGGAAGTCGTACAACCGCGCGGTGGAGAGCGAGATTGTGAACCTGGACGCGGTGGACGGATGGATCCAGACGATCAATATCGCCGACGCTCATCCTTTCAAGGCGATCGTGGTGAATACGCCGGCGCGGAATAACGATTCGGTGAAGGAGTACGGGCCGCTGCTTCTGGATTCGCTGACGGAGCTGGACCGGCCGTTGATCACGCTGTGGGTGATCAACCGGCAGCGGGACAGTCTTGAGCTGCTGAACGATTACCTTGAGATCATGAAGCATCCTGGGCATGTGGTGCACGTGGTGCGGAATGGATATTTTGGGGAAGCGCGCAAGTTCGAGTTGTATGAAAAGAGCATTCTGCGGGATACGATCGGGCAGCAGGGAGGCAAGTCGCTGTATCTGCCGGATGTGGCGGATCGTGTAACGGACGAGCTTTACACGCGGCGCATTACGCTGGCCGAGGCGGCCGATCAACTGAAGCTGGGGGACCGTGCGGAGCTGCTGCG
>CAZWSD010000659.1:0-1717 GCA_964636535.1 uncultured Acidobacterium sp.
CGACGGCACATTTCGACGTGAAAGGGACTGCCGTCGAAAGCGAAACATAAATGGCAGCACAACATAATATCCGGAGATTGCCGATGCCGCGGCTGGCGAAGACCCTCTGCCCAGTTGCTCAGCTGTCGAGGCGCTCGAACGGCAGGAGCCGTTCATCAATCAGACGCTTGCGGCGAGCGCCCTGGCCCTGCTGGCGAGACTCTTCCGCTATGGCAGGCCTAGCCATCACGGCGGGTTCTTTAATGCCGGCACTGGACAGATGACCAGCCTCCCTGTGGATCCCGAGTTGTGGCGACGGACAAGAAGGTGGCTGCGATGAATGGGGCGCTGCTGCTACATCCTGCTTATGATCCGCCCTCTGCACAGTCGGAGGCCCTGTCGGGGCCAGCCGCCGGAGGTTGGCGGGTGACTCTAAACACGAAAACAGTGTACACTGAAATCGTATGAAGAACATCACTTTGAGTGCTGACGAGGACTTGATCGAACGCGCCCGTGCCATGGCGCGCGGGCAGCGCAAGACATTGAACGCTGCCTTCCGCCAATGGCTTACGGAATTCACCCAAAGCGCGGGAGACGCCCAGAGCTTCGACGCGTTGATGAAGCATCTGCAGGGAATAGATGCGGGTGGCCGCTTCAGCAGGGACGAACTCAATGAGCGATAGATACTTCCTGGACACGAACATCTTCATCTACACGTTTGATCGAAGCGCGCCCACCAAGGCGCGAAAAGCCACACAGCTCATCCGCAAGGCCTTGACGACGCAGAAGGGCATCATTAGCTATCAGGTTGTCCAGGAATTCTTCAATGTGGCCCTCAGACGGTTCTCTCAGCCGATGAGGCCTGCCGAGGCCGAACAGTATCTCGGCACGGTGTTTCGTCCTCTCCTCGGCGTGCATTCCTCGCAAGCGCTCTATGCGGAGGCTCTGCACCTCCAGGGAAAAAGCGTGCTTTCGTGGTACGACGCATTGATCGTGGCGGCTGCCCTGCAGGCGCAGTGCGAATTCCTGTATACGGAGGATCTCCAGCACGGTCAGCGGTTCGGCAGTCTCCAGGTGGAGAACCCGTTTTTATGAGTTTCGAAAAACCGGCGAGGCTATGACGACCGGACGGAATTGCGGAAATGAATCCTGCTCGCTTTCCCTTCATGCGGCTTGTTTCTACACTTCGGGGTCGGAGTTCATACCATGCGGATCGCAGGCAAGGGACAGGTAACCATTCCTCAGGAAATCAGAAACCGATTGGGGTTGCTGCCCCATACCGAGGTCGAATTCGAAGTTGCTGGCGACCATGCCCGGATTCGCAAAGCCAGACGCACAGAAGGATCCGGTGTTCGGGGTCAGAGGGCGCTCAGGGCGCTCCGCAGCTCGGCAGATACACGCCTCTCGACGGATGAAATCATGGCGCTCACGCGCGGGAGCAGCCGTTCGGGCGCGAAGGGGAAATGAAGATCGCACTCGGCAACCTGTCCTCCCGCTTAAGCAACTGCCGCGGCGTCCTCGTTGACAGCAATATACTTCTGGATATTGCGACCAATGACGCCAAATGGGCAGAGTGGTCGGCGCAGGCACTGGCTGAGTGTGCCGACCGCACGGCCCTGATTATCAATCCTATTGTCTACGCCGAGGTATCGATCGGCTTCAGCACCATTGAAGCCCTGGACGCCGCACTCCCCCTTGCTTCCTACGAACGGGAGGCTCTGCCGTGGGAGGCCGGTTT
>CAZWSD010000660.1:0-1715 GCA_964636535.1 uncultured Acidobacterium sp.
CCTCGGTTACAAATTTATGCTTGCAACGCACATCGGCGGGAAGTGTGCAGGGCTCGCCGCCGATCGTCACCGTGTCGCCGCGATGCAGATCTTCCAGCGCAATCAGCACGTTGTCGCGGGGGTCAATTTGTAAGGTTCTCGGCATGCGTTTTTCGTCTATCTCAGGCCGATGCAGCAACTGTTCGATTGCGCAACTCGCCAATGCCCTCAATGTTTATCACAATCTCCTCGTCCGGCTTCAGCCAGCGTTTCGGCTCGCGTCCGAGGCCGACTCCGGCCGGCGTTCCGGTACTGATGACATCGCCCGGTTCCAGGGGAACGATGGAGGAGAGGTGAGCGATGAGCTGAGGCAATTTAAAAATCAGCTCCCGTGTGTTGGAGTGCTGCAGGGTTTCGCCGTTGATTGCCAGTCGTATGTCGAGCGCATGCGGATCGCGCAACTCGTCGGTGGTGACAATGGCAGGCCCCATGGGGCAGAAGGTGTCAAAGCTCTTGCCCAGGGTCCACTGCGAGGTGGCAAGCTGCACATCGCGGGCGCTGACGTCGTTCAGGATGGTGTAGCCGAGGACGTATTGTTCCCAGTCTTCGGCGCGGATATTCCTGCCGCTTTTGCCGATCACGGCTGCCAATTCGGCTTCATAGTCGGGTTGTTCGGAAATTGCGGGCAGAACGATGTTTGCTCCGGGCGCGGTGACGGCGTTGGGAAGCTTGAGGAAGACGGTTGGTACGCTGGGGATGGCCATGCCTGATTCAATGGCGTGGTCACGGTAGTTCAGGCCGATACAGAGTATCTTGCCGGGTTTGAGCACGGGTGCGAGCAATTGCACCTGCTCTGACAAGAAGGCCGCATTCTTGTTATCGGATAATGCCCGAGCCGCATCCAGCGCCTTTGGTCCGTCCGCGAAGAACTCCTTATCGCTACGATAGCCCGCGGAGGAGAGGGGAAATATCTTCCCCTCTCGTTCCACGCCGAATCCGCTCTCAGCGTCTTTCCGAAAATTTACCAACCGCATATTCGCAATTTTCTCTTTCTTCTGATCGAATGGTTCAGGTTGAGAGTGCCGCCCACCTTAGGCGAGCGACACTTTGAGTGATGCGGCAAAATCAACCGCCGGGCGATAATTTTTCGGCAACTCCAGGTGCAGCCCATCCGGGCGCTGCTTCCAGCGTACCCGTTCGTCGGTGCCGAGAAGTTCAACATTCTCAATTTTCCCGGGATTGGTCGCAGCCGAGGTTCCCAGCGACTTGATGACGGCCGGACCTTTGGGCCATCCCAGGAAGATGGCAAAGATGACGGTGTTGGTTTTGTTGCGGGTGAACCGGATGTCGTGCTCATTGAGTTCGCCGACGCTCTTGCCCTGGAATGAGCCGGCTTTGATTATGTTGGGGCCTTCGCCAAAGACCTTCCACGGACGGGTAGCATAGAGTGCGTCGCCGTTCGGCTGCATCCAGGCCGTGATTTTGTCGAGCACCGCAATTTCCTTGCTGTCGATGGTGCCGTCCGGCTTGCCCGGGATGTTCAGGATGAATGTACCGTTTTTACTGACCACATCGACCAGCCAGTGAATCACCTGGCGGGGATGCTTGTACCCGCCGAATTCTCCAGGCTGCTCGTAAAGGGCGCGCTGATAATGCCAGTCGCCGATGCAGGTTTCCGACATCCAGGCATGGGGTCGGATTGTGCCGGCAATGCCTCTTTCGATGTCGTCGACCAG
>CAZWSD010000661.1:0-1713 GCA_964636535.1 uncultured Acidobacterium sp.
CGCTGCCGGACGTAAGTCTCGCGCCAGCCTGCCCTCAGCCTTCACGACCCGGGGCCCTGCCGGCACGAACCGGACGGCACAATCCACACTCCATCGCTACCCTGCGCCGTCTGACTGGAGTGGACCCCGAAAATGAGACAGGCGAATAAGGCACAATTTTCAGCGAATGGAGAATTGTGTCATGGGTCTGTTACGACGGAAGTTCACGCGGGAGTTTAAGGAAGCCGCGGTGCGGCGGCTGGAGCTTGGGGCATCGGTAGGGGAAGTGGCGCGGGCCAGCGAGGTGAACCCCAGCGAGTTGTATCGTTGGCGGCGGGAGTTGCGCGAGTTCGGCGCCAAGGCGTTCACCGGACCAGGCCGGAGTCGGGCCGATGAAAACCGCGTTGTAGCCCTGGAGCGAAAGGTGGGCCAGCAGGCGGTGGAGATCGATTTTTTGCGGGGATGCTTGCAACATGTCGAGGAGCAGCGGAGGCTGCAGGCATTGACTAGCCGCGGCTCGTCTACCAGTACGTCGAAAAGCAAATGAACCTGGCCATTCCCATCCCGCTCACCGAACTCTGCCGGCTGGCTGAGGTCAGCCGTGCGGGCTTCTATCGCTGGCGCGGCGACGGTCCGCGGGAGGATGCGGACATGGAGCTGCGCGACCAGATCCAGCGCATCGCCGTAGAGTGGCCCTGCTACGGCAGCCGGCGCATTACGCGCGAGTTGCGGCAGCGCGGCCAGCACGTGAACCGCAAGAAGGTGCAGCGGTTGATGCGCGAAGACAATTTGCTATGCCTGCGCAAGCGCCGCTTCATCGTCACCACCGAGTCCGATCATGGCTTCACGGTATATCCCAACCTGGCGCGCGACCTGGTGCTGACGGGGATCGATCAGTTATGGGTGGCCGACATCACCTACATCCGGCTGGAGACGGAGTTCGTCTACCTGGCGGTGGTGCTGGATGCGTTCTCGCGCAAGGTGATCGGCTGGGCGCTGGATCGCACGCTGGAGGCGACACTGACCCTCGAAGCCTTGCAGATGGCGCTGGGCAGGCGGAAGCCAGCGCACGGCCTGGTGCATCACTCCGACCGCGGCGTGCAGTACGCGGCGACGAACTACACGGACCTGCTCAAAGCCCATGGCGTTCAGATCAGCATGAGCCGCAGCGGCAACCCTTATGACAACGCCCGGTGTGAGTCGTTTATGAAGACGCTCAAGTACGAGGAGGTTTATCGCAGCGAATATCGGGATCTGGCCGAGGCGCGCGCCCGGATCGGCGTGTTCCTGGAAAAGGTCTACAACCAGAAACGGCTTCACTCGGCGCTCGGCTATCTGCCGCCGGCCGAATTCGAAGCACAATTGGCGGCAAGCAATATGGAGGCGGCTGCGCCGCGACTGATGGCATGAGTTTTCTGAGGCATAGGCAATCTCTCCGCCCGATGGGGAAAGCAAAAGCCGGGAGCAGACTTGGTGTCTCCTCCCGGCCCTCATCGGTACGGATGAGTCGCAGCCGACTATTCCTCAGCGGGTCGGTCTCCACCGTTGCCCGCCTCCGCTTCACCGGCTGCGGTCAGAATGCCGTACAGTGGTCCTGCCGGTCGAGTAATTTGCAGCGAACGGCGTACAGTGTCTTATTCGGTTGTCTCAGCCGAAGGGTCCACCCCAGAGCGCGATTGAGGACTATAGTGCAGCGATCAAAGCTCGTCTAGAATCTCAAGTCATACTATTGAG
>CAZWSD010000662.1:0-1712 GCA_964636535.1 uncultured Acidobacterium sp.
TGTATCTCACGGTCGGCAATCTGGAGGGTGCCCGCAATCTGCTGCGGGAGTTCGAGGACGACGCGATGGCCACCTTTGCGTGGGGCCGCGCGCTGGAACGGGTACTGTCGGGCGATCTGGCGGGAGCATCGGTCGCGCTGGGAATTGCGCGCAGGGAGAACCGCTTCCTCGAACACTACCTGACGGGACAGAAGGAAATGCCGAGCCAGTTGCCTGATTCCTACTCCCTGGGCAGTGAGGAAGAGGCGATCGTGTGTCTTGACAACATCGGGCCGGCTTGGGTGGAACATCCGGATGCCGTACTCTGGATGGTACGCCAGTTACTTGCCGAGGAAGCCTCGAAAAAGAAGGAGGTCCTTTCCATGCCGAAGAAAGTGCGGCACGACCCGTAACGGCATCGAGTTTATCGAAGCGGGAGAAGATGCGGCGGAAGCCCTTGGGCTGCCGGAAGGGTCGCTCGACCTGATTGCGTTTGCGGTGGATGGTTTTGTCGTACTGCCGCTGTTCCAGGCGTTTGCACTTGGGCGGGAGTACGGGAATAAAGCCGAAATCCAAGGCCAGTTGCAGGGTCTCGTTGTCCTCGCAGGCGCGATCCATAATCAGATCCAGCGCGGCATGACCGGCCACTGGCCGTCGGTCGTCGGCAGCCACACATCGAGCATCTGGATGGCAGCCAGTTTCTCGATTATGGCCTTTGGCGTCAGCCCCGGCGCCAGAGCCTGTAGGCGATTCTTCAGCGTCATGATCGGGCAATAGGCCAGAAACGCCACCAGGATGTGCGCCTCGACGCGATGCTCCGACTGGCGGTAGATGGGGCGGATGCCGAGTTCGCTCTTCATGGCGCGAAATGCCGCCTCGATCTGCGTCAGATGGATACAGCGTTCCCGGAGTACGGCGGGACCTTCGGCCGTCATATTGGAGCGCGGCAGATAGTGCCCATCGCGCAGCTCGGCCTGCTTCAGGTGCTCTTTCTCAAGATGGAAGGCGAAGCTTCGACGTGCGACCTGATCTCCTTCGGGTGGAATGTTGAGGGTGGCGAACCTGGCCGCCCGGCCGGCATCCTTGCGTGCGGCTCCGATGCGCAGCAGCAGCCGATCCCGCGACGGCGGATGCAGGCGCATGGTACGCAGCTTCCACAACAGCCGCGCCAGCTTCTTGCGGCGCATGGCCCGCTCTTTGGCCGGCCGCCCTTCACTTTTGGCCAGCATGTAGAGTTCGCCGCCCTCGGCAAACAGCTTCACTTCAACGGAATCGCGCACCCGCTGCCAGAGCAGTTCCAACCACTGACGTTCGTACTGCTGGATCTTGCTGCGCGGCGTGCCCACCAGATAGAACGTGTCCTGCTGCCGACGCATCTGGCCCAGCGCCTCTTCGGTCGGGATACCGCGATCCATCGCCCACCCACGCCGCGCTTTGCCGTAGCTCTGTTCGATACGCTTGAGAAAATCGCCGAGCGTGGTCCGATCCGAAGTGTTGCCATCGAGCGCTTCCTGGGCCAGAGGAAAACCTTCCGGCTTGCGAACTTTCGCCCGCGGAAACATCCTTGGCTCAAAGCATGCCGGAAGATCCGCGGCCTGCATAGACACTTGGTCGGCACTACAACGCAATTTCGTCTCTTCACCTCATCGCGGCAAAGAAAACAAACACCCTGACTCATCACGCCCCTTGAAAATTGACCCGCGTCCCAGCCTTATTGCGAAAGTCGGGCTAGT
>CAZWSD010000663.1:0-1710 GCA_964636535.1 uncultured Acidobacterium sp.
TCGTGAGCAGGGCAATATCCATGTATACCGATTCCTCCTGAATGCAAGGGAGGGATTTCCATTCGTGAGTTGAGTCTTGATTTCGGAATTTCATAAGAAGCTTCCCTCGGTAATGGTAACCGAGTCAAGAAATCATAAGTAATCATGATTGGGTACTTCAGGGTAAAATCGCGCCCCTGAAAAGCTGACAATTCCTAATCCGGACTTGCTCTCCCCAGCAGGTATTCGATTCGTAAACATCTAGGAATGAGTCGCTTCTCTGGGCCAATTCCTCGATCCTACGCCCTGCCAACAGCACCATCGTCGAACCAAAAGCATGGGATCTCGCTATAAGTGACGCCGCATTACTTTAGTTTCCTTGGTAATCTCGAAATTCTTACCCTATTTCCTTTTAAGGTTCCTCTCTTGTCCACAGATCCTCACAAATTCTTCCTCCCGCCTCGGGCCGCAGCCTCAGGAATTGTTTGCGATCGAGCAGTGCGGCGTTCGCATGGGAGCCTTCCGTTGAATCTAAAGGCGCAATCATCTCCTCAACCTCAAACCGCGCTGCCGCTCCAACAGCAGGTGGTCCGGCTGCAGGCGCTGCTCGAGGCCACACGGCAGGTCCACTCGCCACGCGCTACGTGCGTCTCTTGATCAAGCCTTCGAAGCAGAATCAATGATCCAGGACTCCACGCGAATCAACCAGCGATTCGCCGGTGCCGCATCCGGCGATCCGGGGTGCATTTTCTCTTTCTTGGGAGAGATGACGTCGAACGCCAAAGATACAATTCCGGGCGCTGATCGCCGATTGGACGGCTCCGCGTCTCATCTTCTGCTGGATTTTACGGGGGTGGACTATATCCATTCTTCCGGAATCGCGATCATCATCGAGATGCTCCCGGAAGCCAGCAGATCCGGAAACCGCAGCGTGGCCATCTTTGGCCTCAGTTCGCGCTCTGATAAGGTGTTCACCATGGCCGGCATCAATAGATATGCGGCTCTGCGTGGCGATGAAACGGCCGCCCTGGCGGCCATTCTGACCAGACTTTCGTTTCCTTCAGCACCCCTGAAACCAGTTAAAGTCGCCCCTTATTGCATGCTTTCAAGCGAGATGGTCGTTCCCAGGGTATGGGTTTTGCCAGCACCGATCGTGATCTCGCAATCCATGACATTGCTCGCTTCCACGCAGACAAAACGCGGCCATTCGTCGTCTCCCAGGTCCGGAATCCTGCGCGCCCCCTCCACCGACGGATTCCAGACAACCGTCGATCGCGAGCCGGTCTTGCCAACCCGGATGCGCCGTCGCAGCGAGAGATCGGTCACCACCAGTTCCGTTGCGGTGTCCACGTAGGCATTGTCAGTCTCTTTCGTCAGGCGCACATCCCCCTGCTGTCGCTTTTCCCGGTTCTCATCCAGGTTGTCACGGTAGCGCGCGCCGTCCAGCCCCGCGATGCTGACCTGCCTCACGTCGCCCACGGCAAGGTAGGTGTGCAGCGCTTCGGCCACCTTGACGGGCTCCAATGCATGGTTCGAGTACTCCAGCTCCACCTGCAGGGCAGCGCCAAAGGTCGCGCGCAGCCGCATTGTGAACTCAAATGGCCACCACTGCCTGCCCTCGGCGTCGTTTGTTGTCGCCATCGTCACACGAACCCCATCGCCCGCCGGTTCCACCGCTTCAAGATTCCACGACTTGATGCGCACCGGCCCGTGTTTGGGCGCGCTCGGATC
>CAZWSD010000664.1:0-1705 GCA_964636535.1 uncultured Acidobacterium sp.
TCTACGCCCGCCGCACCCTCACCCATCAGCCCATCGGCCCCGAGGACTGCGCCGAAGCCATCCTCTTCCTCGCAGGACCCAAAACCCGCTGCACCAGCGGCCATCTCATCCCCATCGACGGCGGACTCCCCGAGGCTTTCCTGCGGTGAGCCAACGTCCCGCGCTGGTAGCCATCGACCTCGGCGCAGAAAGCTGTCGCGTCTCACTCCTCCAATGGAAACAACATCTCCCCGCCATCCGCATGGTCCATCGCTTCGCCAATGGGCCTGTCGCTGACAAACAAAACATCCGCTGGGATCTCACCCGCATCTGCCGCGAGCTCTTCCGCGGCCTCCGCCACTGCGCCGGACTCGCCCCCGAAGGCATCGCCTCCATCGGCGTCACCGGCTGGGCCGTCGACTATGTCCGCCTCGACCCCCACGGCAATCTCCACTCCCAGCCCTTCTGCTATCGCGACCCTCGCACCGCGCAAGCCATGGCCGAAGTCCACCACCGCATCCCCCCCGAAACTCTCTACACCATCACCGGCGTCCAGATTCAGCCCATCAACACCATCTACCAGCTCTTTGCCGACAACCTCGCCGGCATCCCCCCCGAAACTCCCTGGCTCAACCTGCCCGAATACATCCTCCACTGGCTCGGCGCTCCACGCATCGCCGAATACACCAACGCAACCCACACCGCCCTCATTGATTCGGAAACCCGCCAGTGGTGCCCGGAAATCTTCCAGCTCCTCGGCCTCGACCTCGCCGCCGCTCCCCGCATCGTCCCCGCCGGCACACTCCTCGGACCACTCTCCAATCAGCTCCGATCCCTCCCTGCCTTCCGCCACACTCAGCTCATCGCACCCGCATGCCACGACACCGCCTCGGCCATCGCCGGCATCCCAGCCACCGGAAACTCCTGGGCATACATCAGCTCCGGCACCTGGTCCCTCATCGGCACGCCCCTCATCTCTCCCAACAAATCCATGGGAGCATCCCGCATGGGCTTCACCAACCTCGGCGGCGCCGGAGACACCGTCCTCTTTCATCGCGGCATCCCGGGCATGTGGCTCCTCCGCCAGTGCATGGACGAATGGGAAAAATCCACCCCCTGCACCGTCGACCAGCTCGTCGCCGCCGCCCAGCCACTCCCGCCGCCCGAATACGAGCTCGACCTCGACGATCCCTCCTTCCTCGCTCCCGGCAACATGCCCGAACAAATCAATCAGCAGTTGCACTCCCGCGGCCTCCAAACCCTCCCGCACGGCCGCGACGCCGCTCCCCAATACGCCAACCTCATCTTCCACAGCCTCGCCCGCCGATACGCCTCCGTCCTCCGCAGCATCCACGCCATCACCGGCAAAGCCATGCACCGCATCTACATGGTCGGCGGTGGAAGCCGCAACCAGTTCCTCAACACCCTCACCGCCCAGGCATCCGCCCTGCCCGTCGAACGCTGCTCCCCGGAAAGCTCCACCCTCGGCAACTTCGCCATCCAATGCGTCCGCCTGGAATCCCCCGAAGCCGAACTCGACCCCGCAACCATCACCCGACAGGCCCGCCGCCTGCTCCCCGCCCTCTAGGAACTCATTGGCCGGTGGCCCATGCAAGCGCAGCTTGAGTGGGAGAACGGCGCCCTGCCGGAAATTAACCCCAAATCCGCTATCCTAGCCGCCATTTCTCACGGGAGTCGGGGATGCAGTAGAGGCGGGATGAGAAAA
>CAZWSD010000665.1:0-1694 GCA_964636535.1 uncultured Acidobacterium sp.
CGCCCCGGATCGTCGATCTCCGGCGAGCACGGCATCGGCCTGCAGAAGCGCGCCTACCTGTCTTGCTCGCGCACGCCGGAGGAAATCCAGCTGATGCGCACGCTCAAGACGGCGCTCGATCCGCGCAACATCCTCAATCCCGGCAAGGTGCTCGCCGGAACGGGCTGAACCGACGCCGCCGTGCCTCAGCGGGCCGGGCAGGGCCGCGGGGTCGCACCGGCTGCGCGGCCTGAGATCGCGCGCCGTGCGGCAGCAATTCATTCATTTCTTGCCGGTGGCTTTAGGACGTGGATCGATGCGCAAACTACTGATGGGATGTCTGCTGGCCCTGGCGCTTGCGCCATGCGCGCAAGCGGCCAAGCCACCGCCGATCGAGGGTGGGCCGCGCCTTCAGGTCTTCACCATCAATCACCAGCTTCGAGCGAATTCCAGAGCCGACGTGCGTTTCCTGCTGTCCGCGCCCGCGGGCAAGGCGGGTTTCATCCGCGTTGCCGGCGGCCACCTGGTCACGCCGGATGGCAAACGCTTTCGGATCTGGGGCGTCAACGTGACCGGTTGGACTCCAGGCTCGGCGTTGCTCCCCCCCAAACAGGACGCCAAAATCTATGCGCGGGCCTTGGCGCAACTGGGCGTGAACTGCGTTCGCTTCCAATTCCTGGATTTGACCGAGCAGCAACATCGCGCGGCGGGGAGCATTCCCGTCACTTACACTCCCAGCGGTCTGTTGGATGCAGATGCGGCCACGAGCCAGGTCATGGACCCAGGCCAATTGGACCGCCTCGACTATCTCGTCTACCAACTGAAGAAGCACGGGATTTACGTCGACTTTAACCTCAACGTCGGCCGCCGCTACAAGAAAGGAGATGATGTCCGCGACTACAAGCTGATTGGCGTCGCAAAGGCGATCACGGAATTTGACCCGCGCCTGATCCAGCTTCAGAAAGACTACGCACGGCAGTTGCTGACTCACTTCAACCCCTACACAAAGACGCGATACAACGACGAGCCGGCAGTCGCCATCGTCGAAATCGTAAATGAGAACTCGCTGCTCGAGTTTTGGCAGAGGAATTGGCTCCGGGGCAAGCTCGTGCCCGGCGCGCCGCGCTTCCAGCTCGATTTGACGCCCTATTACAAAGCGATGCTGACGCGCCAATACAACAGTTGGTTGCAAGCGACGTACTCTCCGGCCGAGCTCGGCCGCCTTCGCAAGCTGGCCGGCCTCAGCGCGGGAAGGCCCTTTGCAATTACCCAGAGGCAGGATTTCGACTCAACTCCGGCGCCGGTGTTCTATGCCGAAGCGGCCTTTTTCAACCATGTTGAGAGCCGCTTCCTTCAAAACATGCGCTCGTACCTCAAGCAGACGCTTCACGTGAAGTCTCTGATCATGGGGACGGCCGACCACACCTATTTCATCCCCGGCATGCCCCTACTACGCGCCAATTCGAAGATGGATATTGTGGGCGCGCACGGCTATTGGCAGCATCCTGCGATCACGGTTCACCGCAACACTCCGATGGTCGACGATCCGCTGCACTCGCTCCCCGTCATACTCAGCCGCTCAACAATGGCCGATAAGCCTTTCATCGTCAGCGAGGTGAACGAGCCGTTCCCCAATGACTACGAAGCCGAGCTGATCCCGATTCTGGCTGCTTACGGCGCGTTCCAGGATTGGGATGGGATTTTCATTTATAGCT
>CAZWSD010000666.1:0-1687 GCA_964636535.1 uncultured Acidobacterium sp.
TTACAGCGCAAGCTAACCCTGCGATTTTATACGATCCATACGATTTGAGTCGTATCGATGGACGATTTTGACCAAGGGGGGAAACCTGGTTGGCGCCGGCGGTGCGATTTCCACTTTTCAACCGGAGGCGGAGGCGCCGGTATTTTGACCCCCTACTTTCAGGATAACAATTCTGGGTCTAATTTCCGGCAACATTGCTTCGCCGGCGAGGAGAAAGCCGGGGGGAAATCAGATCCATTTTGCCGCCGAGAATCGGAAGGATGGAGCTGCGGGCGGTGGAGGGTGGCGGGTTGCCGGCAGGCGCCGCCGTACCGTGCGCTGAAAGAGGAAAGCATCAGATTCACATGCCGTACCGGTAGACTAAGGACATGCTGCCGGTGGGATTGATCGCCATTGATATTGATGGGACGCTTTTGCCCTCAGTGGGTGGAGAGGTGACGGAGCGGACGCGGCGGGCGCTGGCGCGGGCACGAGAGTGTGGAATCGAGATTGTGATTGCGACGGGGCGGCGGCACCGGTTCGCCTCGCCGATCCTGGAGCGGTCGGGGCAGCCTGCGGAGACGACGCTGATCTCATCGAACGGGAGCGTGACGCGGAGGCTGAACGGGGAGCGGATCGACCACTCTTCGCTGCCGCTGGAGACGGCGCGGGCGTTGTGCGGGGCGTTGCGACCTTTTGGGGGCACGGTGGTGTTTACGTTTGACCGGGAGGGTCCCGGGGAGATGGTGCTGGAGTCATTCGCGGCGGTGCATGCGCAGATCCACATGTGGGTGGAGGCGAACCGGGCGGTACTGCGGGAGGTGCGTCCGCTGGAGCTGGCCTTTGACGATGGGGCGGAGCCGATCCAGGGGATGATATGCGGGGCGGTGGAAGCGATGAGGGAGGCGGCCGACTGGCTGTCGACGAGCGAGTATTCGGCGACGATGGAGCTGCAGAAGACGGAGTATCCGTCGCGGGACCTGACGATCCTGGATCTGCTGCCGCCGGGTTGCTCCAAAGGGCTGGCGCTGGCGCGTCTGGCGGAGCGGCGGGGTCTGACGGCGGGGCAGGTAATGGCAATCGGCGACAACTGGAATGACAAGGCGATGCTGGAGTTTGCGGGGCTACCGGTGGTGATGGGAAACGGGGCGCCGGACCTGGTGGAGCACGCGCGGATGCTGGGGTGGCAGATTGCCCCCGGGAACGACGAAGACGGCGTGGCGCAGGTGTTGGAGGCGGTGGTGGGTGAGCGGGAGAAGGACGGGGCGCGTCCCATAGACAGGGCGGCCGAGGTGGCGCATTAGCGGAATGGGATTGGGAGCGAGAGAGGGCTGTTGGTGGTTGGCCGGCTGCGCGCTGGCGCTGGTGGTGGTGTATCCGGCGGGCGCGGCCGAGCAGGTGGTGCTGACGAATGGGTATTCGTTGACGTGCGACCATGTGGAGCAGACAGGGGGGCGGGTTCAACTGTTTCTGAGCCCCGGAACGCAGAATTTCATCGAAGTGAGTGCGAAGGAAATCGCGGCGAAGCGGCCGGTGCCGCCCGAGGCAGAGTTGGGGGGCAAGGCGCAGAGGGATTCTGGCGGGAAGCCGGCTGCGGAGAAGGCGGAAAGCCTGCACGAGCTGCTGGTGAAAGAGGGCCGGAAGCACGATCTGGATGTGGATTTGCTGGAGAGCGTGATCGAGGTGGAGAGCAGCGGGAATCCGCGGG
>CAZWSD010000667.1:0-1684 GCA_964636535.1 uncultured Acidobacterium sp.
AGGCCCCGTGAAATTCGCAACCTGGAATATCGTCGCGCCCCACGTCACCGCGTTCACAAAGTGCTCCTTGGGCACCAGGTGCGGAATCAGCGCCGACGATGCAGGACCGCTGAACGCCCGCCCCGTCCCTATCAAAAACAGAATCACGTAAATCGGCCACACATGCGGCAACCGAAACCACGACAGCAGAAACAGCCCCAGCGTGCAAAATATCTGCAGCGCATAACAGGTAAGGATCACCGCCCGCCGGTCAAACCGATCCGCCGCGTGCCCCGCCGGCAGCATGAATAGCAGCCCAGGCAAAAACAGCGCAAGCCCGGTGTAGCCCAGCGCCAGCGCGCTGTGCGTCATCTCGTAAATCTGCCACGCTACGGCCAGCGCCTGCGCTTCGGCGCCCAGAATCACCCCCACGCGCGCCATCTGGTACAGCCGAAAGTCGCGTGAAAGAAAGGCCGCCGCCGCACCGCTGCGGGATTTCTCATCCATACGTTGTCTAGAGACGGCTATTCACTTTTGCGGCATAGCAGCCTCTACCGTTTATACAGCCCCCCGCAGCTTCCGGCCAGCAGAACCGCTCCCGCGTCCCCGGCTCAGATCGATTGCGCTCCTATTAGCGGCGAAACACTGCTTCCCGATGATACGCAAGCAGAGAACGATCGGGTTGAAAATGGTGCGGCATCGCGATCCGGGCCCCATCGTACCCAATCAACAGCTCGTGCTCCGGATTCCTCCCACCCAGTCTTGCCGCCGGAGACACCATCACGCGATAGTCGTCATCCACAGAGATATATCCTCGATCAAACGCTTTGTCGTGAAGCGCATTCAGGCACAATCCGTTTCGCGGATTCGTCCTGTTCTTCTCGTCAACACTCCATGGAACGATGTGGCTCGCATGAAGCAGTTCCGGAATCGCCAGTCCCGTCACACAGCACCGCCCATCGTAGGCAGCCAGGACCATTGAGCGAAAAAATCCCTGATTCACGCGCACCTGCACGCTCGCCTGCCGAACCCGTCCTTCCGGAATATTCTCAAACTGCTCCTCCAGCCGCTGTCCGAAAAACCGCGCCCTCAGCCCTTCGCTCTCAAATGCAAGTTGATCCCAATCGGCGTTGAACTCCGCCCATATCTGCTGGTCGAGTGAGCTGCCATGCCTCGCGCCAACCAATTTCCGCCCCGTAACCGAAGGATCAAAGCGAGAAAAGTTGGCCAGCTTCCACGACAACGCGGAAGCAGAACGACCCATTGCCTCGGCCGTTGCAATGATTTCAGGATTTCTATTGTGGATGCGACCGAACGGCGTGCGGCAATAGAGATTGAAAGCTACTATCAACTCTTCCCGCGTCCAGTTCCTTCTTGCCATTTAGGTCCGCCCGATTGCCGCCTTTGTCTAACACTTTCTCACGTAGCCACGCCGCCGCATCAACCACCCGACCGCAGCCTAGCCTCCTTACCCTTGCTCGCCCTCCCGCTGCACCTCGCGGATCAGCAACTTCATCTGCTCCCGTTCCGCGCCCTCCATCTGCAGGCGGAACGGCTTGCTCGCCTCCCCGAAATAAACACTCATGTGCGGGAACGGCATCTCGATCCCCACCTCATCGAACTTCTTCTTGATCCTCCGGTTCATCTCCCGGCCCACCGTCCATTGCTGGATCGGCATCGTCTTGAACCGCGCCTTGATCATCAC
>CAZWSD010000668.1:0-1668 GCA_964636535.1 uncultured Acidobacterium sp.
CAGAAATTTCGACCGCTTGTAGTGGCCCACCATATCCTCCACCCTGACTGGCGTCGCTTCATCCACAATCCTCCCGTCGGACCGAAACGCCATCGTCGCCACGCTCGACGTGTACACAAATCGCCCCACGCCCTCCTCGCGCGCCATCCGCAACAGCACCCGCGTGCCCTCCACGTTGGCCGCATACATGCTTTTTGGATCCCGCACCCACAGCCGGTAGTCCGCCGCCACATGTAGCACCGCATCGCAGCCGCGAATCGCCGTCCGCAACCCCTCCGGCGCCACCAGGTCGCCTACCACCGTCTCGCCGTCCACGCCTTCCAGGTTCGCCAGGTTGCTCGTCTTCCGCGTCAGCAGGCGCATCTGCCCCCCCCGCGCCGCCAGCTCGCGCGCCACGTGGCTCCCCACAAACCCGGTCGCACCCGTCACAAACACTCTCACCGCTATGCGCCTTCCATTGCAAGCCAGTTCCCCAGCTCCGCCGCCGGCAGTCGCACGCCCACGTAAAACGGACCAAACTCCGCATACAGCGCGCTCGCCTCGTCAAATCGCATCTCGTAGATCAGCTTCTTAAACACCGTCGGCTCATCCGCAAACAGGTCCACTCCCCACTCCCAGTCATCAAACCCAATCGAGCCGCTGATGATCTGCCGCACCTGGTCCGCGTACCGACGCCCAATCATGCCGTGGTCGTGCATCATGCGCTGACGCTCCGCCATCGATTCCGTGTACCAGTTCACCTGCTCGCCGCGCTTGCGGTCCATCGGGTAAAAACACACGTACTTTCCCTTGGGCATCGCCGGGTAAAGCCGCACCGCCATTGCCGCCGCCTGCCGCTCTACAACTTCGGCCACGCGCCGGTTCCACACCTCGCTGTGAGGCTCCACACCCTCGCCCGCAAGCTGCGCAAAAATCTTTGCCGAGGACTCGTACAGCCCCAGTTCCACCACTGAAACGTACGACTCCATCGGCTCCAGGTAATCGCTTAGCCGCAACCGCGCCAGATCCCGCTCCAGCCTCGCCAGATCTTCCATCGTCTCGCGAAAATGCACCAGCAGAAGGTCGCCCTTGTGCCCAAGCTGCGCAAACATCGCGCTCTGGTTCGGATGACCCTCCCTTTGCCCTCTCTCCATCACCGCGAACGCATGCTGCGCCTCTTCCACAATTCCCTTCCGCTCCCCCGCCTCCAGCGCGCGCCACCTCGGCCAGTCAAACCGGAACATCTGGTGCAGCACCGACGAACCATCCATCGTCAGCGGGGCCGGATGCATATCCGCCGCAATCTCCCTGTCAGCAATCAACCGCGTCATAATGCCTCTCTGTCCCTAAGTCTACCGGCAACACGCACACCTCGGCGACCCGGGCGCCCGCTCTCTCGCCAGGATCCACCCTTACCCGTGGGCCACCGCTTCGTCACTGTATAGATCGGCAATCGCCGCGGAATATTTCTCATGAATCACCCGCCGCTTCAGCTTCAGGCTCGGCGTCAGCTCGCCCGTCTCCAGCGTCCATTCATCGGGCACCAGACGGAATCGCTTGATCGTCTCAAAACTCGCCAGACCCTCATTCACCTCGTCCACGATCACTTGGAAAGCCGCCACCACCACCGCATGGTCGATCAGATCCCTCCGCGACGACGCCCGCACCCCCTGCTGCACCGCCCACGCC
>CAZWSD010000669.1:0-1637 GCA_964636535.1 uncultured Acidobacterium sp.
CCGCATGGGCGGCCTGCGCAAGGCCGCGCCGATCACCTTCTGGACCATGACCGCCGCCGTCTTCGCCATCTCCGGCCTGCCACCCCTGGTCGGCTTCGCCAGTAAAGACGGCATCCTCTACGACGCATTCATCGCTCCAGGCGGCAAAATCCTCTGGTTCGTCGCCCTCTTCACCGCCGGCCTCACCTCCTTCTACATGTTCCGCCTCTGGTACATGACCTTCTTCGGTAAGGACCGCACCCCTCAATCTGAAATCTTGAAGGAAGCGAAGGAACACGGCCACGGTCACATTCACGAGAGCCCCTGGATCATGCTCATCCCCATGAGCATCCTCGCCTTCCTCTCGGTCACCGGCGGCGCGCTCGGCTGGCCCTCCGGTCTCGGCGGCAACGAGTGGATCACCCACTTCCTCGCTCCCGTCTTCAACACCGCCGGTCTCTCCATGAATCCAAACCTGATTCACGCCCCGGCCGGCGCCGGCAGCGATCACCTCCAGTTGATTCTGGCCATCGTTTCCACCCTCACCGCGCTCGCCGGCTGGTACGTCGCGCACCTCATGTACTACGCCAAACCCGAGCTGCCCGAGCTGCTCACTCAAAAGTTCCGCGGCGTATACCGCATGCTCTTTAACAAGTACTGGGTCGACGAATTCTACGGCGCCGTATTTGCCGCGCCCCTGCTCTTCTTCTCCCGCTTCATGCTCAACTTTCTGGTCGACCGCGGCGTCATTGACGGCGCCGGGTTCACAGCCGGCGCTACGGCTCAGGGCTTCGGCTCCCTCGTAGCCCGCATTCAGTCTGGAAATATCCGCTCCTATGCCGGTTGGCTGGCATTTGGAGCCATGTTGGTGCTGCTCCTGACCTACTTCGTATTCACGGGCAGCTTCATGCTTCATTAATCGGTCCGCTACCGGTTGTTTTGCGGACTGCAGCCAGTTTTTTTTGAATCGTGATGATGGCAGCCTTTGGACTGTATTTTGTTTCGCGCTTCGCCCCGGAGTCCCCGCATCGGCCCGCAAAGTCGATCGGTATCCTGGTAGCTCCAGCGCATTTTTCGCAGCCAGTTGGCATGCATAGAGGAAAGGCTTCGTGCTGAACGGATCAATCTTATCGCTGATTATCTTCCTGCCCATCGCTGGAGCAGCTATCCTTGTCCTGCTACCCCGGCGCGGCCGCATCATACAGTGGTGGGCGCTCCTCGTCACACTCGCCACCTTTGTGCTCACGCTCCACCTGCCCGCGCACTTCAACTACGGGCAGCAAGGCTTCCAGTTCGTCGTCAGCATGCCGTGGATCGCCCACCCCGCTATCCGTTACCACCTCGGCGTCGATGGGCTCTCCATGTGGCTCGTCGTTCTCACCGGCCTCCTCGCACCCATCGGCGTCCTCGTCTCCTGGAAATCCATCGAAAACCGCACCAAGGAGTTCTACTTCCTCTTCCTCATTCAGCAGACCGCCATGCTCGGCGTCTTCGTCTCGCTCGATCTCTTCCTCTACTACGCCTTCTGGGAGCTCACCCTCGTCCCCATGGCCATCCTCATCGCCATGTTCGGACGCTCCCGCGGACCACAGGCCGCCATCAAGTTCTTCCTCTACGCCTTCATCCCCTCCGCCCTGCTGCTCGTCGCCATTCTCTGG
>CAZWSD010000670.1:0-1635 GCA_964636535.1 uncultured Acidobacterium sp.
GGAGGAGGTTTCGGATGGAGGGTGGGAGGCCACCAGCAAAGTTTAGAGCAGGGACGTGTGGATTGTTGAGGGGAATGCGGCGATGGGTGCATGAAAAAGCCCCGGAGGGCCGGGGCTTTGTGCATGTAGTTTTGGGCAGAAGCTGTTGAGTTACTGGTTTGCGGCCAGAGTGCGGCGGTCAACTTCCTTCAGGCGGGCCGCCTTTCCGCGGAGATCGCGGAGGTAGAAGAGCTTGGCGCGGCGCACCTTGGCCGAGCGAACGACGGTGACGCTGTCAATGGCCTTGGAGTTGAAGGGGAAGATGCGCTCGACGCCCTGGCCGAAGCTGAATTTGCGGACGGTGAAGCTGCCCTGGGCACCATTTTTGCGGGCGATGACGACACCCTCAAAAGCCTGGAGGCGTTCTTTTTCGCCTTCCTTGATCTTGACCTGCACGCGCACGGTATCGCCCGGGACAAAATCGGGCAGGTCGGTGCGATTGATTTTGTCGGCAAGCCGCTGCATGACTGGATGAATAGACATAGTGTTTTCCTGGAGATTGACTCAGAACTTCAGTTTACAGGAAATTGCGTGGATTGTTGAGGGTGGGTACGCAAGATGCTTCATTCGCGCGGATTTTTTGGATTTTTGATTTGGCCAATAGGGGAATCCCTGGGCGTAGAGTTCGCCGCTGAGGTCGGCGACGCGCTGCTGGAGGCGGGTTTGCGCGTCGGCAACGGCCTGGTTGTAGATGGACGGGCCGATGTCTTGGACGATGAAGTGGAGCAGCAGGCCGTCGGCGAGGTCGCCGATGGGTTCCTGTAGATTCTGATCAAAATAGCGTTTGAGCGATGCGATGGCATCGGTTCGCGCGATGCTGCTGAGCTGCAATTCCATGAGCACGCTGCTTCGGCGGGACTTAACCGAGCTGAAACATTTATCTTAGAAGGGTCCGTGACCAGAACAACAATTTGGATGGAGGAATTTCCCCTGCGAAGTTTCCGAATGTATCGCACTGTTGCCGCGCTGATCTGCACGATGGCGCTGGGTTGTGTTTCCGCGCTGGCTGCAGCGGCGCTGCCGAATGCTCCGCTGCCGGTTGGCGGGCTGCCGAATGCTCCGGCGCCGGCGTGGCCGAGCAAACTGCCGGAGAAGCGGCAGGCGGTGACGGCGCGGAATGCGCCGATGCAGGTGATGGATCAGCAGGCGGCGATCTGGACGAGCCCGGCGCGGATCCGGATGCACGACCTGGTGTGGCTGGGTCCGCTGGCGGCGGCGACGGGGGTTTCGATTGCGACGGACCACCACACGATGTCGCAGGTGGTGAGCCATGACCCGACGTTCAACCAGGACAACCTGAATGTGGCGAATGGTCTGATTGGGGGATTTCTGGGGGCCCCGGTGGCGCTGTATGGATGGGGCCTGATGACGCATGACCAGCATGCGCATGAGACGGGGATCTTGGGCTCAGAGGCGCTGGTGGACGGGTTTGTGGTGGACGAGGCGATGAAGCTGACGTTCTGGCGGGAGCGCCCATCGCTGCACAATGCGCGCGGGGATTTTTTCAAGGGGGATGCAGGGGCGGATTCGTCATTTCCATCGACGCATGCGGTGCTGGCGTGGTCGTCGGCGGCGGTGCTGGCCGGGGAGTATCCG
>CAZWSD010000671.1:0-1632 GCA_964636535.1 uncultured Acidobacterium sp.
CGAAAGCTCAGCTGCGGCCGGGCTTTGTGATTGAGGCCGATCAGGAGCGGCGAACGACGAATCAGGTGAACGACTGGCTGAGCGGTATCAAGATCAACGGATAAATGCCCGGCCAAAGACTCCGACATAACCCAGCCTGTAGTGCGGCCAGATTTGGCTCAGCGGCACAGACTCTTACTGCTTTAATCAACAGGTAAAATCATGAGATTTCGCAAACTCGGACACGACCTGGAAGTCTCCGCCCTCGGCCTGGGCTGCATGAGCATGAGCGCGGCGTATGGGCCGCCTGCCGACAAGCAAGAGATGATCAAGCTGATTCGCGCCGCACACGACCGTGGCGTCACGTTGTTTGACACGGCCGAAGCGTATGGACCGTTCGTCAATGAAGAACTGGTCGGAGAAGCGCTTGCGCCGATTCGCGACCAGGTGGTCATCGCGACCAAGTTCGGCTTCGACATCGATCTGGAAACGGGCATGCGCCGCGGCGGCACCAACAGCCGCCCCGAGCACATCAAGGCAGTGGCGGAAGCCTGCCTCAAGCGCCTGCGCACCGACCGCATTGACCTCTTGTACCAGCACCGCGTCGATCCGGCGGTGCCGATCGAAGACGTGGCCGGTGCGGTCAACGATCTGATCGCCGAGGGCAAGGTGAAGCACTTCGGTTTGTCCGAGGCCGGTATCCAGACGATTCGCCGCGCGCATGCCGTGCAGCCGGTGACGGCCGTGCAGAGCGAATACTCGCTGTTCTGGCGCGGCCCAGAAGCAGAATTGCTGCCGCTTCTTGAAGAACTCGGCATCGGCTTCGTGCCCTTTAGTCCGCTGGGCGCCGGATTCCTGACCGGCAAGATCGACGAGAACACGAAGTTCGATCCGACCGATTTCCGCAACAGCGTGCCCCGCTTCTCGCCCGAGGCGCGCAAGGCAAATTTCGCCTTGGTGAACGTGATCAAGGCGGTTGCAGAGCGCAAGCACGCGACGCCGGCGCAGGTGGCATTGGCCTGGCTGCTCGCGCAAAAGCCGTGGATCGTGCCAATCCCGGGAACGACTAAACTGCACCGTCTCGATGAAAACCTTGGCGCCATCGAGCTCGAACTGACGAAGGACGATCTCGGCCAGATCGCCGAAGAGCTGTCTGGATTTGAAGTCACCGGAGAGCGATTGCCTGAAGCGGTTCTGAAAATGACAAACCGGTAAAGCGCTGGGCATATGAGGGCTAGTCCTATCAGTTAGGAGATTAGCTGATGGAACTTCGCCGCCTGCGTTGCTTTCTGGGCCGCGCCGAGGAACTCCACTTCGCCCGCGCCGCCGCGCGTCTGCATGTGGAGCAGCCACCGTTATCGCGTCATCAAGGATCTGGAAGAAGAATTGGGTGTGCTGCTGTTTGCACGCGCCTCACGCAGCACCCGACCGACCTGCGCTGGGCGCATGTTCATGGAGCATGTGCCGCGTGTCCTCACTGCCTTGCAACAGGCGCGCGAGAGCGTCAAGGTAGCGGTCAACGGCTTCCAGGGCCAGTTACGCATTCTCGGTGCGCAAGGGAGATCGCATCGAAGGCCTCGAGCGCGCCGCCGCGCTCACAGCCGGCCGCGGCAAGGTGTTCCATGCGGGTACGCGGCTCGAGGACGGGGAGGT
>CAZWSD010000672.1:0-1617 GCA_964636535.1 uncultured Acidobacterium sp.
CGAGCTGATAGGCGGCTAGCTGCTGTCCGTTCTGGCCTACGATTTGGGAGACGGTGCCGTTGGCGAAGGTGACGGTAGCGGAATCTGGAGCGTGATAGGAAAGGGGGCCGGGATGAACGGTGACGGAGTTGGAGGTGTCGGAGTAGGTGCCCATCTGTGAGACGGGTGTGGAACCGACCTGAGAATAACCGGCCTGGGTGAGCTGGTGGACGATGAAGGCGGGGTCGATGGTCTGTCCGGGTCGGACCTCAAACGGGGCGGCGTAGATTTTGGCTGTATCGGCGAAGAGGGGCTGGGAGAGGCGCGCGTCAACGATCTGCTGGTATTTGAAGTAGTAGTAGGCGAAGACGGCGCCGAAGACGACGGCTCCGGCGGCGACCAGCATGACTGCGACGGTGAGGAATTTATGCTTTGCGACTCCGCGGACGGGCCGCGCAACCTTGACCTTGACTGGCAATCGACTACCCTGCCTTTGTGGTGTCTATAAAGTGATGACGCCCGGGCGAGTGCTGGTGCTCAGGCGAGAAGAGCCGCGAACGCCGCGGCGGCGTCTGCCAGAGGCAGTTCCTGTGTAGAAGCGGTGGAGCGGGTGACGAGTTCGACCTTGCCTTCTGCGGCTTTTTTACCCACGGTGAAGCGATAGGGAATGCCGATGAGGTCCGCATCCTTGAACTTTACGCCTGCGCGCTCGTCGCGGTCGTCGAGAAGGACTTCGAGGCCGGCGGCTTCGAGATCGGCGGCGAGTTTTTCGCCGGCGGCGCGGAGGTTCTGGTCGGAGATGTTGGTGATGGTGACGATGACGTCGAAAGGCGCGATGGCGCGCGGGAGCCAGAAGCCATTGGCGTCGTTGTTTTGCTCGATGGAGGCGGTGAGGATGCGCTCAATGCCAATGCCGTAGCTGCCCATGATGGGGGTGACTTCCTTACCGTTGGCATCGAGGACGCTCGCGCCCATGGACTTGGCATATTTATAGCCGAGCTTGAAGATATGACCAATTTCTACGGCCTTGGCGACCTTGAGGGGCTGTCCGCATTGGGGGCAGCCTTCGCCTTCGGCGACGTCGCGGATGTCGGCGGCGAGGGTCCAGGTGAAGTCGCGACCGGGAGCTACGTTGCGGAAGTGGTAGTCGAGCTTGTTGGCTCCGCAGACCATGTTTTTGCGGTTTTGGAGGCCGAGGTCGAGGATGACTACTATCTCGCCGTCGTTATTCTTGCCGCTACCGAAAGCTGGCAGTTCACTCCCAGGGTTCTGGAGTTCTTTCGGTTTCAGTCCAATCGGGCCTAAATAGCCTGCCGGACCGTGCATGTATTTTTCGAGCTCTTCTGCGACCATGGGGCGGACTTCGCTCGCGCCGATGGAGGTTAGCAGCTTTGTCTCATTGACAAAGTGATCGCCGCGCAGGAAGGCCGCAACGGGCTCCCAATTTTCTTGTCCTTCTTTCGAATATCCGCGCTTAGCCATGTAGGCGACGCACTTGATGTCAGAGGCCGGAGAGATTTTGAAGAACTCTGCGACGTCAGAGATGGCGGCGGTGTTTGGGGTGTGGACGAGTTCGGGCGAGCCGTCGCCGGTGGCTTCCATTTCTGTGACAGGGGCGAGGCGCGAGGTGGCCTTCTC
>CAZWSD010000673.1:0-1609 GCA_964636535.1 uncultured Acidobacterium sp.
GTGTGACCGCGCAGGCGCTGCGTGCGGCGGGCGAGGCAGTCACGCGCAAGCTGCTCGTTCAGAGCCTCCCAGCTTGTCGCCCGCGGCATCGGCACCATGAAGTTGCGCCGCGCGGTGCCGACCAGGTTCTCCACCTTGCCCTTGTCGTTGCCCCTGGCCGGGCGGGCGAACTTCTCGGCGAACAAATAGTGGCTCTGCAACTCAGAGAAGGCCCGCGTCTTGTTCCGCTCACCATCGCCAGGAATCCGGGCCACGGCCAGCGTAGTGTTGTCGTAGAGAATCCGTGTCGGTACGCCGCCGAAGTACTCAAAGGCGCGCACATGGCCTTCGAGGAAGGCTTCCGTGGTCTCGGCCGAAAAAGCCTGCACAAAGCAATCGTCCGAGTGGGGCAGGTCGAAGGCCATGAAGTGCGCCTTATGCTCCACGCCGGCAATCACCACCTGAGCTTCGCCGAAGTGGGCCTGGGCTTCGCCGGGTGCGTGCGACAGCGGAAGGAACATCTCCCGGCCGCCGAGCTTCCTGTCGCGCACGTAGTCCTTCACGATCGTGTAGCCACCCGTATAGCCGTGCTCGGCGCGCAGCCGCTCGAAGATCCGCCTGGCCGTGTGACGCTGCTTGCGCGGCCGCAGCTTGTCGTCTTCCAGGATCGCATCGATCGCACCCTGCCACGGCCCCAGCTTCGGCCGCCGCACCGGCTTCTGACGCTGGTAGCCCGGCGGCGCCGAATACGCCAGCATCTTCGTCACCGTCTTGCGGGCCAGGCCAAACTCCCGCGCCACCGCCCGCCGGCTCATCCCCTCCACCACCACCGCCCGCCGTACTCGCGCATACAGCTCCACCGTCTACATACCTCCGGTATCCCACAGAAAACACGACTCCTCTGCGCTCCGAACCGGCTTCGGAACCACAAAGAAAAGCCTGCTTGCCCGTGAATCGACTGCCTGGCGGCGTGGACTACTTTTACTCCGCCACGAACCGGCGCTCACGCGCCGCTTCGTGGTCTATTTTTGCTCCGCCGCGTACAAATGCAGGCGCCACTGGTTTTCAGAGCCATTCTCGGGCTTCTCATGGATCTCGCCATCCCGGCGTCGCTGGGCGCGTTCGTGATGGCGGGCATGAGGCTGCGCTCGGAAGGGGGAATGAACTTTGAGGCCAGTGGCGGCTTTCTGAAATGGCTATTGTGGGGATGTTTCCTTTTGAGTCTTCCCGGAGTGAGCCACTGGCTGGTTCAGGAGTCCGTTCCGGGAGCACAGCAGCTGGCAATTGCCGGAGCGACCGGGGCGCAGTATACGGCCGGCATTGAGCGGGTCACCAACGACTTCGTCAGCGATGTCCTGATCGGACATATTGTCCCAGTCGTCGCAGCTTCGCTCGTCTTCAAAGCAGTTCTCGATATGAGCCAGGGCTACAATCCTCTGGCTTCGATCATCGCGGCCTTGTTTCTTCTTGGAGTTCAGGGGTTTTACAACCTCGCGACCGGAAGCTGGATGCAGACCGGTGACGCCTATGGAATGACGGACATGCTGATGAGCATGTTCGGATATGCCGCGAACCGGATCAGCCCCATCGTCGGTGGCCTTGCTCTTTCGGCGGCGATTCTCAATCACGT
>CAZWSD010000674.1:0-1605 GCA_964636535.1 uncultured Acidobacterium sp.
GGCTGCAGCTTCTGCGTGCTCCACGACGAGCGCCGACCGGACCTGCGCGAGCGATGGTTCCAGGTGATGGCCGCGGTCCGGAGCGCCGAGTTGCGCACGCGGCTCAAGGCGCTCACCTGGCAGGAACTGGCGGCGCTGCTGCCGCATGAGCTTCAGGAATTTCTCGATCTGAAGTACGGGATCGTGGCGCCGGGGAAGAGCGCAACCACAACGGAGCCGCTGCAAAGCGATGGTATCTAGTGTAGTGTCTCTCAAATGTCTATACTATTGAGACGCGGCATGGTAGATTGCTGTGCATGAGCGGCAGCTTTCCCGAAATCGTTCTCACCGATCTGGATCGGAGTGCGTTGGAACGTACGGTTCGCAGTAAGACCTCAGAACAGCGAAGCGTTTTGCGAGCCCGGATCGTGTTGCTGTCGGCAGCCGGGCAGCCGGATCGTGCCGTGGCGCAGCAATTGGGTGTAAACCGTCATACCGTACGCTTGTGGCGCCAGCGGTTCGGAGAACAGGGTTTGGCGGGACTGGAGGACGCACCGGGCCGGGGGCGCAAGCCGGTTTTGGACAGCAAGGTGAAAGAGGCCATCCTGACCGGGGCGGTACAGCCACCGGCTAACCGGACGCGCTGGAGCTGCCGGTCGATGGCCAGGGCGCAGAAGGTATCCCCGAGCACGGTGCAGCGGATCTGGTCCCGCAACGACATCCAGCCACACTTGACGCGGACTTTCAAGATCTCCAACGATGCCCGCTTCGAGGAGAAATTCTGGGATGTGATTGGCTTATACCTGAATCCTCCCGATAAGGCGCTGGTGTTGTGTTGTGACGAGAAGAGCCAATGCCAGGCACTTGAGCGAACTCAGCCGGCGCTGCCGCTGGGCGTGGGCCATATCCGCACCGCCACCCACGATTACATTCGCCATGGAACGGTAACCTTGTTTGCCGCCCTAAACTATTTGGAAGGAAAGATTGTTTCCATGCTGGCAGCTCAGCACCGTCATCAGGAGTGGCTGCGGTTTTTAAAGAAGATTGACCGCCAGACGCCCAAGGGCATGGACCTGCATCTGATCGTCGATAACTACGCCACGCACAAACACCCGGAGGTGCGGACGTGGCTGGCCAAACATCCCCGCTTCCACCTGCACTTCACGCCTACTTCGGCCTCTTGGATGAACCTCGTGGAACGATTCTTTCGCGACCTGACCGAGGACGTAGTACGCGAGGGCAGCTTCCGCCACGTGAACGAGTTGTGCGACCAGATACTGGCTTACCTGGCAGAACGCAATGCCAACCCCACTCGCTACACCTGGAACGCCAAAGGCGAAGACATCCTGCGCAAAATTCAGCAGGCCAAACAGGCGCTACCTGTATAGTCATTTCGGAGACGGAACACTAGGGGAACGGCGGTTCCGGCTACACGGTCGCCATTCCGCGGCTGGGCATTCCCTCCATCCAGATGGCAGACTCTGCCTGCGGCGTGACCCGCGGCGCAGCCATGGGGCGCTACTCAACGGCGCTTCCGAGTAATTTGGCCGCGGCTTGCTCGTGGGACACGAAAGCCGCTGAGGAGTACGGAGAGCCGATCGGGCGCGAACTGCGCGACGAGGGCTA
>CAZWSD010000675.1:0-1600 GCA_964636535.1 uncultured Acidobacterium sp.
CACGGATAACCAGGGTCGTGTCCGCCCCGAACGCGCCCGGAGCCTCCCGCAGATAGTCCAGCAGCGCCCGCACCGTCGCCAGCCCCTCTTCGCCCGTAAACCACTGCGGCGGCGGAAGTGACTTCGCCCACTCCGGATTACCCGCGCCTTCTTCCAGAAGCAGCGCCATCGAATTCTCATCCGCCGAAAAAAACTCCAGCAACGGCTTCACCCCAAGACGCAGCGCCAGCTTCTCCAGGCCGTCCTCATTCTGAGCAAGCGTCCGGCCATTGACAAATATGTCAAACCCAGGATCCTCGCCCTCGACCACGATGTACATCGATGCGCTCATTTTCCGTCAGTCTAACTCAGATTCCGGTCATTAGGGACTACGGCCCTTCCGCTCGCGTTATCTTGCAAAGAACATCGTCCCCGAATCCTGTTCCGGTTTCAGCACCCACCACAATGCCGCAAACGTCATCAACAGCCCCGCCCAGTTCTGCCACGCCCACGCAACCGGAACAAATGCTTCGCCTTCCAGCACCACCGTCAACGTAATCAGCCATTGCAGCGCCGCCGTCGGAATCGGCCCCGCATTTTCCAGAAGAAGATACAAAAACGGCAACGTCACTCCAGTAGCCCCACCCGCGAGCGCTATTCCAAGCCACCTGCCCGCCCCTATTACTGCGAACCGCGCCGCCAGCCGCCCCCAGTCCCCATTGGCCGCCGCAACCACCGCCAGCCCCACCGCCGCCGTCGCACACTGCAGCGCACACCAATTCAACAGTGATAATGACCCCCCGCCGCTCCGCAGCCGCTCCGCACCGTACACCAGCCCGAAGCCATAGATCAGCATCCCCACCGCCAGGATCAGTTCCGGCAGCCACCGCGCCAGATCCAGCGCAGCCCCCTGCGCCACCAGCAGCGCTACTCCGGTCAGTCCAAACAGCAACCTCGGCAAATACCGGCCCGCGTCCGCCCCCCACATCAGCATCACCGCCAGCGGCAGCGCCCCATAGAATACCGCCGGCAGACCCGGCGACGCCGCCCGAAGATAGGGATGCACCGTCCCTGAAGCCCACGCCGTGCACGCATACGGAATCCCCAGCAGCGCCAGACCCATCACCGCCCCTGAACCACACGAAAATTTCCCGCCTGTGCTCTCCTCGTCCCTGCGAAACCACCCGTAAATCCCCAGAACCAGCGCCGCTAGCCCAAGCCGCACCACTCCCTCGCACAGCAACGGCACGGGATCCACCGAACCGCCCGTCACCAGCCAAAGACTGCCCCAGGTGATACCCAGCACGGCAAATAACAGGTAGACCCGCATCATCATGGCCCGCTCACATTCCGCCGCAAAAAACAAAAGAGGCTGCGCGTCATGCGCAGCCTCTCGTCTGGGCGTTACTGATTTCCGCGACTGCCGCCGCCTGAGCCCGGGCCGCGCCCACGACCCCGGCGCCGACGTCCCCGTCCACCCGAACCACCACCCGGACGTCGCTCGCCCGAAGGCGCGCTGTTCGGCGTATCTGCGCGGTTGTAGTTGATCTCTTCGCCGCCTTCACCATCATCGTCATTCGCGTCGAAATCATCCCCGCCTTCAATCATGATTGTGCTCGCG
>CAZWSD010000676.1:0-1600 GCA_964636535.1 uncultured Acidobacterium sp.
ATGAGAACGTGCGGGGTTTCCGCACGGCGATTCCGGAGGGCCAGCGCAACCGCATCGGCACGATGGTCTTTGGCGGGTTCCTCAAGTGCCTTTATCCGATCCAGAAGTTCGATTCTGATCCTGAACGTCGGTTCACGGTGATCCTTGAGAACGACGATGAAGTCTTGAAGTGGTTCAAGCCCGCCAAGGGCGACTTCCAGATTCACTTCAGCCACGATGAATCCTACGAACCGGATTTTGTCGTCGAGACGAAGGCCGAGAAATTCCTTTGCGAACCGAAACGGGCCAACGAGATGACGGACGAAGTTGTCCGTGCCAAGGCGGATGCGGCGGCGACCTGGTGCAAATATGCTACGGCCCACGCCAATGAGAACCTGGCCAAGCCGTGGCGCTACCTGCTGATTCCACACGATGCAATTACAGACAGCAAAACGCTGCAAGGATTGGCCGCAGCTCACACCTATCGCGTTGAAAGTACCGCACCCCCCGACGAAAAGGAGCGCTGATGATTCGTTTCCTTCTTCTGGCTTGCGGGAACCCCATGCTCAAGCGTGATGCGACGCGGTGCATGTCATGGGATGCACTGAGGTACTCCCTGTCAACTGGGCGCAAAACAGGCTTTGCTAAGAGAGAGTCTTCCCCCGCAGCAAGGCAGCCCCGCAGAGAGCCCGAAGGGCGAGCGGAGGGGCTGCCTTGCTGCCCGCCGCGCCGCGGCCGCGACCGACCGTCGGTCGAGCCTGATATACTTCCGCTGGCGCCTGGTAATCCAGCGACTGATGTAACCGTTCCTGATTATAAAACTCGAAATAATTCCTCAAACCCATGGTTGCCTCCGCCATCGTTTCATATTCTTGAGGATAGAGGTTTTCATATTTGACCGTCCGCCAGAGACGTTCGATAAAAATATTGTCGTACGCACGCCCGCGACCGTCCATGCTGATCTTGATCTGTGCTTGCTCCAAAGCACCCACAAACGCCTCCGATGTAAATTGACCTCCTTGATCGCTGTTGAATATCTCCGGACGACGCCGCCGGTGCATCGCCCGCTCGAGGGCCGACAGACAAAAGCCTGTTTCCAATGTGTTGGATAGTTCCCATGATAACACGTATCGGCTGAACCAATCCATGATCGCCACCAGATACGCCCAGCCGGTATGCAATCCCACATAGGTAATATCAATGCACCAGACATGATCGGGATGATCCACCGTCAAGCCCTTAAGCAGATACGGAAACCGCCTGTTTTCAGGGGCCGGAATCGTGGTATGCGGCTTGGGATAAATCGCCTCCAGCCCCATCTGCCGCATCAGTCGCCGTACGCGTTTTGTCCCCACCGCCAAGCCTTGCCGACGCAGCCATGCCGTCATACGCAATATGCCGTAAAATGGAGTTTCCAGATATTGCCGATCCATCAGCCCCATGATGATCAAATCCTCCGGATCCACAGGAACCCGATGATAATACAAACTGCTGGCGGATAGCCCCAGCAGTTCACACTGCCGCCGTACCGACAACCGAGGATGGCCGGCATCCACCGCCTGACGTTTCTGGTCAGGCGTCCAGTCCAGACTTTTTTTTTAGCCAGGATAATTCCACCTGC
>CAZWSD010000677.1:0-1599 GCA_964636535.1 uncultured Acidobacterium sp.
GTGCTTCGCTTGGCGTGAAAAAACAGCCCCACCTGCGCTGATCTTGGCACCGTCGTAATCGGCCCAGGAAGATTGTGGCAATCCAAACAAACGCTTGCGCTCCAAGTAGCTTATACCAACCTGCCTATCCAATGACTGCTTTGATCCAGTCTCGTTGGGTGATCGAAGCGATTTGTTCTGGCATCTGCATGAACTTGTTCCAGGCGTTTCGGCAGGCGGCAAGGATTTCGTCGTAGCTGTTCCAGACCTGATGGCTCAGGAAGTTGCCGCGCAGAAATTGCCAGATGTTTTCGACTGGGTTGAGCTCTGGGGAATAGGGCGGCAGCGATAGCAGGCTGATGTTGTCGGGCACCGGCAAACGTTCGCCGGCTTGATGCCAGCCGGCGCCATCGAGCACCAGCACGGCGTGCGCGCCGGGCGCGACCTGCGTGCTGATTTCCCGAAGATGCTCGGCCATCGCCTCGCTGTTGACTGCCGGCATGATGATGGCGGCACCAATACAGCGTTCTGGGCAGACGGCACCAAACAGATAGGCGGAGTCATGGCGATTGTCGCGCACAGCCAGTGGTCGAGAACCCCGCTCTGCCCAGACATAGGTCAGGGTTCCCTTCTGACCGACACGGGCTTCATCGGCGAACCACACCTCGATCGGCTTACGGGTCGCCGTGGCCGGGATCGCCGCCGCTACCAGGCCAGCGAAGTCTTTTTAAAAATGTCCTGTGCCGCAGCGTCCTTCTTCGGATGATACGGACGCGGCTGGACCCGCGTGAACTTGAGCCGCCGCAACAGTCGGCTGATCGACGTCTCGTGCAGGGTAACCGCAAACTCGGTCTCGATCCGTCGCTGCAGGTCGACACAGCGCCACCGCACCACGCCGTCACGCTCCAGGTCCGGGCCCTGCCTGACCCATGCCGCGATCTGCGCCTGCTGCGAAGCCGACAATCGGGGTGGCGGGCCGTTGCGGCGCGGCGCATCGCCCAGTCCTTCAGGTCCCAATCCATTGTAACGGTGCACCCAGTCGCGCAGCGTCTGCCGGTCCATGGCACAGGCCTCGGCCGCATCGCGCCGAGACCAGCCTTCGAGAACAAGTGCAATCGCCAGCAGCCGCCTCGAAATCTTCGAATCCGTCGCGCGAGCCGCCCGCTCGCGCAGCGCCATAGGCGACAAGTCCAAACGCGTTATCGCTACCGTCATCGCAAACCTCCTTCGGGGAAGCTCAGCGAATCATACCCGCCAGAGCCGCGCCAACTCACATTCGAGTCAACGGAACCTCAGGTTGGTATTATGCACCGGACTCATCTGCTGGTGCCTGCATGGGGCGCGCGCGATTTAGCTGATGGTGTCTTCGTCAAAAGGCATTCCAGCCATCAAGGTGAGTGAGATATTGGACGTGAACGGGGAGTATCGAGTCAGTTCAGCCGGTACCGGATTTGGTAGCGACTTTGCTTTCAACATCCCAGTCGCCGTTGCGCTTTCCCCACTAAAATAAGGATTGGTCAATCGCGGGGCGGCGGTGGAACCCCTTGCCACTGGCCCGCGGTTAACCAATCCGAATTTCAGCAGTATGGGTGACGTGGCTCGAATGTTGAAAGCACAACG
>CAZWSD010000678.1:0-1593 GCA_964636535.1 uncultured Acidobacterium sp.
CGGTCCACAACCTCGGTCCTGCCCACTTGCTTCTTCCTGCTGGCGAAACAGGATTGCGAATGGATTGCGCGGCCCAGGCAGACAACATCGCGGTTGTCCTGCGAGCGCACCTGCGGGAACCGGAGCCAGGGCAGCGTCCACTCTCCAACACAAAGATTTGCAAACTGGCTTCGCTCGTCAAGCTGGCGATGGGCTGTCCTGAGCCCATGGAAACAGGAGAAAAGTAATGGGTCTGTTTCGACGCGGCGGTGTCTGGTGGTATGAGTTCTACTTTGCGGGTCAGCGCATCCGCGAGTCCACCAAATCCAAGTCGAAAACCGTTGCGAGAGAAGCAGAGAAGAATCGTAAGCGCGAGCTTGAGGAAGGCTTCAACAACATCACCGACCAGCGCCGCGAGCGCATCCGCACCTTTCGGGACATGGCGGAGGATTTCTATGACGCCTACAAGCTCCGCCTTCCCGATTCCGCCGTCTTCGCCGAGTACGCGATCCGGCACCTGAATCGCCTGCTGGGCGCGAAGATGCTGGTCGATTTCAATGAGGCCGTCGTTGCCAAATATCAGAATGATCGTCTCAGTGAGAAGGCGTCTCCCAAGACCATCAACGAAGAGGTCGGCTTTCTCCTTCGCATTCTCGGCGAGCCGGGCGACCTGATCCGTGTCCGCCTCCGCAAGAAGAAGACGCTCAAGCTGAAGACACGCGAAGTTATCGGCAAGGCGTACAGCGAAGACGAGAAAAAGCGCATGCTGCAGGAGGCGGCCAAGGCCCGCTCGCCTCACATCTATCTGGCGTTGACGCTGGCCCTCAATGCCGGGATGCGCGATGGAGAGATCAAGCAGTTGACTTGGGCGCAGATCAACTTCGCCAAGCAGTATCTGGCAGTGGGCCGCGCCAAGACGGCGGGCGGGGAAGGCAGAACCATTCCTCTAAATTCGGAACTGTTTAGCGTGCTCACCGATTACGTCGAGTGGTATAAGCAGAAGTTTGGGGCGTTCCAGCCAGAGTGGTATGTCTTTCCATTCGGCTCACCGCAGCCGACCGACCCCTCGCGCCACGTGACCACCCTCAAGACCGTCTGGACCAAGGTGCGGGCGAATGCCGGGGTGAAAGGGCGCTGGCATGACAACCGCCACACGCTCATCACCGAGCTTGCCGAGAGCGGCGCAGGCGACCAGACGATCATGGACATCGCCGGCCACGTCTCGAAGCAGATGCTGAAGCATTACAGCCACATTCGGATGGAAGCCAAGCGCAGTGCGCTCGAAGCAATTGTCCGTAAGTCGAGCGCTCCGAACGAGTCACAGCAGGGGTACCCACAAAAGTCCCCACAGTCGCCGCAGAACGGCGGCAAGACGCTCAGCAACGGTCACGCACCGGAGCTGACGGAACTCGCAATTGCACCGAAAAACGGCGCGCGCGATTGCTCAGAATCGCTTGGTTTTACGCAGGATTTTGAGGGGGAGTACCCACAAAAGTCCCCACAGTCGGGCATTTTTGAGGGTCATCGGGGAGTTGGGAGGGGGCGTAAGTCGTTGAAAAGAATTGGCTCCTCAGGTAGGACTCGAACCTACAACCCTTCGGTTAACAGCCGAAT
>CAZWSD010000679.1:0-1579 GCA_964636535.1 uncultured Acidobacterium sp.
ATCAGCCTTCGTGATAGCGAAGGATGACGTCTTCTTCAGTCAACACGCCTTCGAGCGCGCCTTGACTGGCGCGGTTCTGGATGGGAAGGACCTTCCAGCGGGCGAAACAAGGCAGGGCGGTGTCGAGAGTCAGATCGGGGTAGAGGTCTGGGATGCGGTCTTTCCGGACGGCAGAATCGAGTGGTGTGAGGGGCTTTTCGATGGCCAGAATGCCGGAAACCTCCTCGCGGTTGAGGGCGTACCAGCTCTTGTCCCACATGCGGATGAGGAGTGTATTTGCGTCTGAGTCGGCGAAGGCCTGGGCAGCCCTGGCAAGGGTGTCTGAGCCTTGCAGGATGGGGATGTCGACGGGACGAAGGGCGTCTTCGATGTGGAGGTGGACCTCATCTCGCTGTTCTTCCATGGACGGGAGGTAGAGGCCGTCCTGACGGCTGAAGACCTCAAAGATGGGGACGGGCTGGAGACTTCGCGAGATGAGGTAGGCGATGGTGTTGGCGAGGATGACGGGGAGAATGATGGAGTAATTTCCGCTGACCTCGAGGACCATGAAGACAGAGGTGAGAGGAACGCGGAGGAAACCTGCAAAGAGGACGCCCATGCCGACGAGGGCATATGCGCCGACGCTGCCTGTGAGGTGGGGGAAGAAGAGTTTCTCGAAGGTGCCGACGGCTCCGCCGAGCATGGCGCCGATGAAGAGTGTAGGGGCGAACATGCCGCCTGGGGTACCGCTGGAGAATGAGACGGTGGTGGCGACGAGCTTGAGAATGGCAAGCGTAAGGAGGATCTTCCAGGTGAATTCGGCATGCATGGCCTGATCGATGACGTGGTAACCGACGCCCATGACCTGTGGGTATCCGAAGTAGCCGATGGCGCCGACGAGGAGGCCGGCGAGAGCGGGTTGGCAGAAGAGGATCCAGCGTGGAAGGCTGCGGAGTCGCGGTCTGAGGTAGCCCAATGTGGAGGAAAAGATGACGGCGACGAAGCCGCCGATGACGCCCATGACGGCGTAGGCGAGCAACTCGCGTGGATCGCGGAGCTCGACGGCGGGGACGCGGAACATGGGCTCGGGGCCCCAGAACTGACGTGCGACGATGACACTGGACAGGGCGGCGAGCACGATGGAGCCGAGGACGGCGGCGCTCCAGGAGCCGATGACCTCCTCGATGACGAAGAGCATTGCGGAGATGGGCGCGTTGAAGGCGGCGGCGAGGCCGGCGGCGGCTCCGATGGGGGCAAAGAGGCGAAGGCGCTGGCGGGACATCTTGAGGCGGCGCGCGATGACGGAGGCGACGCCGGCGCCAATTTGGAGTGAGGGATCTTCGGGTCCGAGGGAGTGACCGCTGCCGAGGGCGAGCGCGGCGGTGAGGAACTTGCCGATGACGGTCTTGAAGGAGATATAGCCGTTGTAGACGTAGAGGGCGGCCTTGGTTTGATTGACGCCGCTGCCGCGGGCTCCGGGAAAGACAAACATGACGAGAGCAGCGAGGATAAGGCCCATGCCGGCCGGCATGTAGAGGAGGCGGAGTTGTCCGGGATGTGGCGCAGAGCCGAGGAGCAGGACTTTGATCCACTCGATGGC
>CAZWSD010000680.1:0-1563 GCA_964636535.1 uncultured Acidobacterium sp.
GGGTATCGTTCTAGGAGTGGCCGTGAAAGGGAAGGCGCGCGTTGCGGGCCGGGGACGTTTGACCGCAAAGACGCCAGGGCTTGGGCCGCACGGGTGGGGCGCCTGGGGGATTTTTCCGATCCCACCGATCGCGATACTGTCGCGATGAATGGGGCGCCCGATTTTCTTCAGTTGCCGCCGCAGAGGGAGTCCAGTTTTGCGGTGGGCTCGGGGGGATGGGGCGGCAGGTAGACGGCGCGGTGGCGGGCGAGCAGGACCATAGTGGTGAAGGATCCTCCGCCGGGCAGCGCGACGGCGGGGTCGTAGTGGTAGGCGCGGTTGCGCTGGACCCTGGGGACGGTGGAGAAGCGGAAGCCCTGCTGGCGGAGCAGCGCGATGAGGCGCGGCATCATGAGGGTGGTGAATTCGGTGGCGTGGAGCAGGAGTACGTTGGGGATTTCATGTCCGAAGGCGACCTGCTGCTCTTCGCGCTCGAGCGGGATATACTCGGCGGCGTTCTGCAGGTAGCTTTTTTCGAGCCATGCGATGCCGGCGGCGTTGTGCTGGGCCTTGCAGCGGAGGTAGGGGTCGCCCCAGTCGTCATCGTTGAAGTTGAGGGTGACCTCTTCGACGCGGTAGTAGTGGTCGTGGAGCCAGTTGCGAACGGCCTCGTGCTTTTGGACGGTGTTGCCTTCTTCCAGATAGGGATAGCGGAACCAGTGCCAGTTGGATTTGCCGGCGTACTGGCGGAGGGAGGGTTCGTCCTGAGCGATGTTGGAGGTGTAACTGGCGGCGGAGACGTCGTCGAGGGCGGGGTGGGAGAAGGTGTGGTTGCCGATGTTCATTCCGGCGGCGCGCCAGACGCGGAGGGCCTGCTGGCAGTCGGGGTCGCCGGGTAGATCGACGGCGTTGACGTTGCCGTAGACGCTTTTCATGTGCGCGGCGCGAAGCTCGCGAGTGAGCCGGGTGAGGATGTTGACGCGGGTCATGCCGGGGCGGAGGCCGCCGGCGGCGGGGAGATCGTCAAAGGTGAGCGCGACGACGGGGTGGCGCTTGAGCGGGCGGAAGTGGGTGAGCGGGTGCGGGCTGGCGGGGATTTGAGCCTCTGCGGGAGTGGTCTGGGGTGCGGCGAGCGCGGCGGAAGCGGCGAGCGCGAGGGCCAGCGCGCAAGCCAGAGTGAGACGGAAGCGGGACTGCATGGAGGGATTGTTTCATGGAATTTTGCGTGGTGGGAGGGGGAAGCACACGTACTTTTCCTAGTTAGTTTTTGAGAGGCTCAACTTTAGTGCGCGCTCCTCGCGTGCGTAATAGGGTTGAAGACTATCAAAGAGTTCGGACAGCGCTACCCCGAGTTCCTTGTTAAACGCGGCAAGCTCTTTTTTCTTGAACCACAGCACCTCGATGATAGTGTCTTTGATTTGCTCCTTTGCTATGTTGCTCTTTCCTGTAGGAGAGATGCGTTCCCATCGCTCTAATAAAAACCAAAACTCGAGTCGGCGGAGATCAGCATCTTTGATCGAGTGTTCATGTACGATCTCGTTGCGCACTCCCGAGTATCGATCAACAAGATTCTTGAGCTTTTTG
>CAZWSD010000681.1:0-1562 GCA_964636535.1 uncultured Acidobacterium sp.
AGCTCACCAGGGATGGTTCAGTGAAAATAACCAGATTGACTGAGTGGCTGGTGCCAGGAGAGGACTCGAACCTACCCGCCAGGCCTTGCCACGTTTGGGCTCGCGCCACCGTCCGCGTTCCGTACCCACAGCTGTACCTACAAAAAAGCGCCCCGAAGGGCGCTGCAAGTCATTGAATGGTCTTTTCGACGGTGGGCTGTGGCGTGCATTGTTCCTATTGCAGGACCGGCTGTTTGAGACTCTCGATTGCGTGCGCGATGCGTTCGACCAGCTCCTCCGCCGGCGCGCCGCCGTCGCGGCATCCACTGAGAAATGAATGAAGGAGAGTTCGTTTGCGCTCCACCGGGATCCGACCGTCGGCTGCGAAGGCCTCGATGTTCTCGCTGTTCAATGGCATCACAGACAAGGCCTCATGGTGTGCGTCTGCTTTCCGCTTCACTCGCTTAAGGCTATTTGGCTTGGTGATATATCTGTCGGTTCCATGGCTTGCTCCTTACGCCAGCTTGGCAGTGTTGGGATCGTTGCCTTTAGCCAGTGCGTTGCTCAACATGCGCGCCAGAATGGCGTTGGCGCCGGCGATGCCGCTCAGCGCCTCCTTGTCACGTTCCTGGCTGACTGCAAACCCGTGCGACGCCAGGTCCGCGGCCTCGGCGAGTCCCGCGACGCATAGTCGCAAGTCGTTCACGTCAACTTCGACTGTGATTTCAATCTTGCTCATGGCTAGTTCCTTCCAATGATGCCGGGCGGTTAGAAAGCGCACAGTGACGCCCCGCCATATTCCCCCGAAGGGTGTTGTATGCAGGCGGCCGCCCGGCGTTGGTTGGTGCCTGTCGCGGTTTCTAAGCCGCACCCCGTGAGCGGGGCTTCTCAAGCATAGACGAAATTCGGGGGTTTGCCAGAGCGGATTATGCTGACGCTGGTGGACTGCGTGGCTCACCACCACCCTCGTCAGCATCGCGTGGAAGATCCTGGGCGCAGAGTTCGTTCAAGCAGTCGTGCACGCCCCTGCGAAGCACGCGCTGGAAACCGGAGTGTTCGGTCTCATTGGCGAGCGAGGTTGCAAGTTGAGCTGGCAGTCGGAGAAGTCGCGCGCGGAACGCCCCAAGCATCTTGCCCCACGCACGTTCGACGAGTACCGCCGGCACGAGCTCGGCCCTGAGGCGCGCGTTCTCGATGGCGGTCTTGTCCGCCTGCTCGTGTGTCAGCCGCGTTTTCTCGGCGTTGAGATCGTCGCCGGCGGCGCGGGCGATCATCCAGCGGATGACTTCGACCGTATCGTAAAGCTGCTCCTGGCCGCGGCGCTTCGGCACCTGGTTGATCGGTAGTTGCTCTTCGTTTTGCCAAGTGGTCAAACTGGACTCAGTGACGCCAAGAATGGCCGAGAGGTTGCGTTTGTTGACAAGCATTCAGCCGTTCTCCACCGTGATTCTCACGGGCTTTCACCGTTCGCGGCGCGCGCCGGTGCCAAAGGGAGCAACCCTGGCCCTCCCAGCGCCTAAAAAAATTCCGCGCTCGTCAGCACCCGCAGTCTGTGACTGCCAGGAAGGACCCGCGCGCGCATT
>CAZWSD010000682.1:0-1554 GCA_964636535.1 uncultured Acidobacterium sp.
AGGTGCGGCTGACAAGTCTGAACGTTCAGTTACTCAACACCGACGATCCAAAGGCTCGACGTGACGTTTTGGCGGCTATCTACTCGACGGAACAGCAACTCAGCGCGGACACGTCGGCGATGGACATACCGCCCACGCCTATCCCGCTCGCCGAATTACAGCGCGACCTGCGACCGTCGGAACTTCTTGTCGAGTATGTGCTTGCTGATCCGCACTCCTATGTGCTCGCGGTTACGCAAACCGCGATTCATCGCTACACTCTGCCGCCGAAGACAGAACTGGAGCAGGAGGCTACGCTGTATCGATCCGAACTCATCCAGCAGAAGACCGACCTGCCTCTGGCTCAACGTCTGTACGACGGATTGCTTGGCGGGATATCGGAATTCAAGGAGAAGCAGGCGCTGATTGTGGTTCCCGACGGGAGGCTGCATCTTCTGCCGTTCTCCGCGCTGGCAGATACTGGGCAATACATCGTCGCCACTCATCTGGTTTCAGTGGCGCCCTCTGGAACCGTGCTCGATATGCTCAGGCACCGCGCCGATCAGACGGCACGAGAGGACTTACCGTATTTGGGAGTGGCTGCCTGGACATCCAAGCCGCCACCAACAACTTTGATTGCTGCCATTCGCAGGACTGTCTCCGGGCCGGAGCGGCAGGAACTTGTCGCTCTGCCTGAAAGCCGGAATGAAGTAGAGACCATCGCCACCGATCTTCCCAAACCCGGCACCATCCTGCTGGGCGATCACGCCACCGAGACGGACTTCAAGCGTCTACCGCTCAACCAATACAACGTCATTCATCTTGCGCTTCACGGATACGCCGATCCCGAATTCCCGGACCGCTCCGCTCTCGTCTTCGCGCCGGAGAATCCACCCGTGGATGATGGACTTCTCCAGGTGCGCGAAATTCGACGGCTGCCTCTGAACGCCAGCCTGGTTACGCTGTCGGCCTGCAATACCGGCGTCGGGCCGGTGGGTGAAGAGGGAGTTGCAAACATTGTCAATGCCTTCATTGAGGCGGGAGCGCAGAGCGTAGTTTCCACGTTCTGGGAAGTGGAAGATCGGGCGACCGCACATCTCATGATTGACTTCTATCAGCACCTTGGCCGTAACGAAGGAAAGGCGGAGGCGCTGCGGCAAGCGCAGCTCGACATGCTGCACTCCGGCGCGCAGCCGTATTACTGGGCCGGGTTCGAGCTGGTTGGCGAACCGAGCGGCAGTCTCTTCAATGGATCAGGCAAAGTAACTTCGTTCAGGAGCGGTCGATGACGACAAATTCAACTGTGCAGCCAGACATCCATCTCTCCGCGAAGGACCGGCATGTCATTCTCGACAACGTGCTCAAAGCTTTGCGGAAACGGTTCTATTCGCCGGAGAAATTAAACGAGGAATGGCAGGCGGCCGTGGAACGCCACAGACCGCTCATTGAAGGGGCCGCAACTGCGGATTCGTTTGAGCAGGCCGTTAGCGATCTATTGGCGGAGTTACGAACGTCCCATCTCGGCTTCTTTCACCGCAGCGCCCGCAGAGCGTCCAGTCGCGCGGCGCTCAGCGC
>CAZWSD010000683.1:0-1541 GCA_964636535.1 uncultured Acidobacterium sp.
AAGAGATTTTCCGATTCCAATGCCGATGCGTTAGATGCCAACGACGCGCGTAGACTCCTTGGCAATCCCGGGCCGACAAGGCGCGTCGACCCCCATCCTCGACTCCCTATTTTACAGTGCCCCCTGAACCGAATTCAGTTGGCAAGGACATCCCGTGCGCCGCTGAATCTTCCGTCGCACACTCGGCTATGCTGCTGTCGCCGCTTGGCGGACCCGCTCGAGTGCCGCGAGCAACTCGTCCACCTGCGCCGAGCTGAAGAGCTCGTCCGGGCCGCGCGGTGTCAAGTCGGTGAACGGGGATTCGTACAGCATGACCGCGTCCAGGATGCCGTGTTCGGTCAGATGGTCCACGATGACGTTCACGAACTCGATCTGGTTGGCACTGAGCGCCTTGCCATTGAGAAACCCGGCCATTGCTTCTTTTGCTGCTTGGCGATCGAGGCCGATCAGGGAGCGCACAAAAAGCCCCAACCCGTGCGATTCCTCGGTGGCACGCTGAATGTCCTCCGGGGCTCCGACGCCACTCTCGGCGAGGATGCGTTGAAGCTCGCCGAGATCAGCAGCCGTCAAAGCCTTGTTCATCCGAAGCTTATGAATCGAAATGTGGTCCTGATGCGCACGCAGGAACGCCTGCGCTTTGGCCCGGAATTTCGTGTAATTCGTGGCTTCCCCAAAGCCAGGCAATTCGACCGCCATCTCACCGCCCATCTCGTCCTCGAAGTCGGTGTAGATCGGCTTTCGCTTCTGCTTCTCGATGAGCTTGATGAGGTCACGCAGACGCCGGCGCATTCCCTCCAGCATCGCGACGGTCACGTCCTGCCACCATTCGTCGGTTTGGACATCCTGGATGAGCGCCATCTGATCGCGCACCATCGGAATCGCTGACTTCTCCTCCAGCAGCCCGGCGAGTTCCTTGACTTGGTCCCGCAGGCGAACGAAGCCCGGCTCTGAGCGCAGCATCGCGAGCTCAAGATTCAGCACGATGAGGTCGAACCGCTTTGCTTCCTCGTTCTCTGCATCGAGTTCTGACGGCAGTCCGGCCACTTCGTGCGACAGCTCGGCGAGCGCTTCCGGGGGCAAGATCGCCCACGCTTCGGGCTTGGCGTACTTTTCGACGAGGCGTCGGTGCGGCCGCACAACGAAGTTGTCGAGGTTCATCGCTGCCGTCTCTCGCTGCAGCAACCCGGCTTGCAGGCGGCGCACGTCCTCGTTCGTCTTTGGGTCTCCGTAGGCTTCCGCGGCTTCCTGGACAACCCGGCCCTCTACCTCACCGGAACTCCGATGGTCGAGTTCCCCAATTAGCTCCAAGCGTGCTTTGAACAACCGCTTGCCGAGCGAATCGCCGACCGCCCCTTCAGTGGCAGGAATGTTCTGGCTGAAGTACTCCAGGTTCTCGCAGTAGTCGAAGACGCAGAAGAATTCCTTGTCCTGTCCGGGTTCGAACAGATCCGCGCACAGCCGTGTACCCCGGCCGAGCATCTGCCAAAATTTTGTCTTCGAGCGCACCAGCTTGAAGAACACCAGGTTCACGACTTCCGGGA
>CAZWSD010000684.1:0-1532 GCA_964636535.1 uncultured Acidobacterium sp.
GAGGTTTGGATGGTTGTCTGCCATAAAGGGTTCAAGCTGGATGATACGAGGCGGCGGAGTCGCGGGGCAAGTAAAAGCGAGCGCGGGCGCGCGGGAAGCGATCAGCGATGGGTGGGCGAGTTTTGGTCGGCCTTGACGTCGTGCAGGGTTTCAAAGAAGCGGACGACGGTTTTGAGGTCGTGCTCCGGGAGCGCGGCGAGGAGGGCGCGGGTTTCTTTTTCGACGTCCTGATAGACGGTGTTGAGCTTTCGCAGGCGGGTGGGGACGAGCGAAATAAGGAGGCTGCGGCGGTCGGAGGGGTTGGGTTCGCGTCGGATGAAGCCGGCTTTCTGGAGGCGGTCGAGCGCGACGGTGACGCCGCCGCTGCTGAGGCCAGAGCAGGCGGCCAGATGGCCGGGCGTGGATGGCCCGTAGAGTTGCAGGAGGTGGAGAATCTGCAAGTCAGTGAGGCCGAGGCCTGCGCTTTCCGCGGCGCGGGTGTTGAAGAAGATGCTGGCGGCGATGAACTTGCGGATTTCGAGCACGAGGCGGTCGATGGTGGTTTCGCAGGGGAGAGAAGGATCCGGGCAGTTGGATTGCGGCGCGGCGGCGCGCGGGGAGGCGTTTTTTTTTGCAGATTTTTCACTGGACACGGGAGTGCGCCTTTGCTTTAGTTTGCATATATCTTATTTTATAAGATATATGGAGGATGAACATTATGGGTGCGACAGTAAAAGCTTACAAGGGAATGGGGATGGAAGGCAGCGTGGCGCGGTGGTACGACAAGACGACGCGCCGGTATATGCCTGAATATGTAGCGCTGGCGCAGCGGATTGCGGGGGCGACTCCGGCTGGGGGCGAGGTGCTGGAGGTTGCGCCGGGGCCGGGATTTGCCTCGATTGAGATGGCGCGGCGGGGGATGCGGGTGACGGCGGTGGAGATCAGCCGGACTTTTGTAGAGATTGCGGGGCGCAATGCGGAGGCCGAGGGAGTGGAGGTGGAGCTGATCCACGGGGATGCGGCGGCGCTGCCGTTGGCGGAGGCGAGCGTGGATTTTGTGGTGTGCCGGGCTGCGTTCAAGAACTTTACGGAGCCGGTGAAGGCGCTGAGCGAGATGCGGCGGGTGCTTCGGCCGGGCGGTACGGCGCTGCTGATCGACATGCGGCGGGAGGCGACGCTGAAGGATGTGCGGCCCTACCTGGAACGGGCAGGGGGTGGGTGGTGGAACCGGCAGTACATGCTTCTGATTTTCAGGATGCTGATACGGCGGGCTTATCCGCTGGATGCGATCCGCCGGATGGCCGCCGAAGCCGGATGGGGCGAGGATGAAGTGAAGCTAACGGTGGCAGCGATGGGTTTCGAGGTAAGCATGCAGAAGCGGTCTGCATGAAGCCGCGGCCTACATGGAGGGGGGATTGAGCGGGCGGTTGCGGTGATAGGAACCGCCGAGGGCGCCGCCGAGAGCGGAAAAGAGGACCATGCTGACCGCGACCAGACAGGTTCCGGTGAGGTAGAGGGTGGCGATGCCGGAGGGTGAGAGCCAGAAGCCGGCG